>CAJAQO010000082.1 GCA_903944085.1 uncultured Verrucomicrobia subdivision 3 bacterium | reverse complement strand
CGTGGCTTCACGGTTTGCCCGCCGTGGCTCACGGCTTGGTTTTAAATCCCGTCGGTGCTGCCGGTATCGGCGTCGGTAGCGGTGTGCCGGACGGGCGGTATATGCCGCTCCGACGGAGCTTGGAATTTCGTTGCGGGGCGGGTGCTACAACTATGCCGCGCCGCTGGCGCTGGAATGGGTTCCGCACGCCGTTGAAACGCGCAAATACCTCACAAACAGTAGCTTGGGATTCTGTGGCCGGGGCGCAGGATTTCGCGGGAACGACCTGGGATTTTGCGGGAGGCGTCAGGATTTCGCGGGAAGCCTCCGGGATTTCGCGGGCGGAGGCCAGGATTTTGCGGGAGCGGTTCAGGACAACGCGGGAGGCGTGTGGATTTCGCGGGAGCCGCGCAGACTTGGCGGGAATGCGGCAGGATTTCGCGGGCGGTCTGCAGGGTTTTCCGGGAGCGAGCCGGAACATTGCGGGAACGATCTGGGATTTTGCGGGAACCCCAGAGACAATGGCGGCAGGCTGCGGCTCAACCTTCACTGCGTCCTGGCCGAGGCGGTCATTTCAGATTGGGTCACATTACGAATGTTTTCCCTTGCGCGGACACTTTGCCGCCAATTCAGTTGGTGCCGGCCAACTATGACCTTGAGACAGCAACCGCTGGGCATCTTCTGGTCCCCAGGTGCCGGCGGCGTAATTCGGGAAATCACTCGGCGAAGCGGCCTGCCATGCTTCCAGCACTGGCATCACCAACTGCCAGGCCGCCTCCACTTGGTCGGCGCGCATGAAAAGCGTGGCGTCGCCTTTCATGACATCCCACAAAAGCGTTTCATAGGCATCCGGCGAGGGCGCATCGAAGCTTTCGTGATAACTGAACCGCATGTCCACGGGTCGGAGCTGCACTTTCGGCCCGGGATATTTGGCCTGGAAGCCGAGCACAATGCCTTCGACGGGTTGGATGGCCAGGATAAGTCGGGAGGCCTGCCAGCCGAGGGAGGCTTCGGGCGGAAAGGACTGATGCGGCACGGCGCGGAATTGAATGGAAATTTCCGAGGCCTGCTGCGGCAGACATTTGCCGGTGCGCAGATAAAATGGCACATCCTGCCAGCGCCAATTGTCTATGAACAATTTCAAGGCGACAAATGTTTCCGTCTGGGAATCGCGCGCCACACCAACTTCCTCGCGATAGCCGGGCACCTTTTTTCCGTCGGCGCGACCGGGGCCATATTGTCCGCGCACGGCGCACTGCGGAACGGCGTCGCGGTGGATGGGCCGGGCGGCGTGAAGCACGTCCACCTTCTTGTTGCGGATCTCGTCAGCCTCGAACGAAACCATCGGCTCCATGGCCACGAGACAGAGCAATTGCATCAGATGATTTTGCACCATGTCGCGCAGCGCTCCGGCGTGGTCGTAATAACCACCGCGATGTTCGACGCCCACCGTTTCGGCGACGGTGATGGTCACATAGTCAATATAGCGACGGTTCCAGAGCGGCTCGAAAAGCGGATTGGCAAAACGAAAGGCGAGAATGTTCTGCACCGTTTCCTTGCCGAGATAGTGATCTATGCGAAAAATTTGCGATTCGTCAAAGCTGGCGGCGAGAATGGCGTTCAAGGCCCGCGCCGATTCCAAGTCGTAGCCAATTGGCTTCTCGATCACGATCCGCGCCCAATCGCGGTCGCGTGACAGACCAGCTTGGCCAAGATATTTTGGAATTTCGCCAAACATGCTCGGTGGCGTGGCCATGTAGAAAATGCGGCGCGCTTTGATCCTCCATTCCTTTTCCAATTTCGCGCATTGTTTGCCCAGGGCGGTATAAGTCTGCAACTTCGTGAAATCACCCTGCTGGTATTGGATATGTTGAGCAAACTGATTCCACGCGGCAGTCTTGGCTTTGCCGAAACGGGAGAATTGATTGACGCCATCGTGCAACCGACGGCGCAGCGCGTCATCGCTGAGTTTGATGCGGTCCACCGCGACGATCGCGAATTGCGCGGGTTGGCTGCGGTCCTGCGCGAGATCGAACAGGGCCGGGATCAGTTTGCGCCAGGCCAGGTCGCCCGCGCCGCCAAAAATGACAAAAATGATCGGATCAAGCCCGTCAATGGTTTTCATCGGGTTCATAAGCCAAGCCAGCATGCATGATATTCGCAAGCCGACCAGTTTAAGTATTTAAAAGCTCCGTTAAGAGAATGCCTGGCTGGTTGCCTGCGGCTAAAAGTATTCGCCCCATGGAGTCAAGTGTCGCGTTTCGACACGAATGGCGACGCATGTTTCCATTGGCCGGCAAACACAAAATCTCCCAGCGGACGGCGCTGGCGGGGCGCCAAATCTCGCTCTTTCAGCGCGGCCGGCATGGTGGCTGGGTCCGCGTTGTAGCCGATGGCCATGGCCGTCCACGCCTCGAAGTGTTCCGGAATCTGGTAAACCTCCCGCGCTTTGTCCGGCAAAATGCCGATCATCTGATGAACTGCGAGACCACGGCTCGTGGCTTCCACGACCAGATTTCCAGATGCCAGCCCCAAATCATGAACCGCCGCCCGATTGTCCTTGTGATTTTTGGCAAAGCGCAGGCTGACCACACCCAAGGCCAGCACCGGGGCGGCTTTGGCCCAGGCCTGATTTGCCTCCACGAGGCAGGAAAGTAGCTGGTCAAACTCTTTGGAATTATCTTTGGTCGCCACGATATAATTCCAAGGCTGTTCGTTGTAGGAAGACGCCGCCCAGCGCGCCGCCTCAAACAAGGAACAGAGGTCAGCCTCGGTTACCGCACGCTCTTCGAAACCATACGGACTCCACCGATCGGCGAGCGCATGTTGGATGGGATAATCTGTCACTGCTTTTTTTATGTTCATAATCGCTTTCTATATTTCCAGGATGTTCAGGACTTTTGTTTTTTTGGTTGGGAATCCATGTTGGTTACGGTTCTGAAAACTGGGGGCTTCGCCGTATTGCCGGGCAAAGGCAAAGTCTGTTTTGGTGTCACAGCCTTCATCAGCCAAGTTGGTTTGCCTCCGCCATCGCCCGACCAGCCTGGCGAAGTGACTCGGGGCAGTCCTGCCGCCCGGTGTGAACTTCAATTAACACTATTCCGTCCGCCGTGGCAGCTTGCTCCAACGCCGCTTCAAGCTCACCCTCCGTGCGGACATCAAGACCCAGCCCGCCACCAAATACCTCCAGGAGCTTGTGATAGTGCCAGGGTTGGATGTCGTTGTAAGGACGATCACAAATCACCCGCTCAATCGTATAGCCATCATTATTGATGAGAAAGATGAGCGGCTTGAGCCGGTTCCGGATCATCGTCGAGAGATCCTGGCAAGTTACTTGAAAAGAACCATCCCCTACAAACAGCACCACCCGCCGGTCCTGTGCTGCCATGCCAGCGCCCAAGGTTGCCCCGACGGTATAGCCGATTGATCCGTAAAAAGTCTGTCCTATGAAAGTCACACCTTCCGGCATGAGCATCTCCGCAGCACTGAAGAGCGATATGCCTGTTTCAGCAATGACGATTGAATTGTCCTCAATAAAATGACTCAGGCGGTCGAAGAAACGCTTGATGGTAAGCGGACTCGGCGCATCAGGCCGGAACGGTTCCGCAGGCCGGTGGGTGCAGCCGGCAGCGGCACATTGAATCTCCAGAGTTGCGGGATCTCGGCGCGAAAGTTTTTCGGTCAGCCCCATGAGAAAGTCGCGGAGATTCACGTTCTCGTAATAATGGTGTTTGATCTTCACGGAACGGATGTTGGCATTGATCGTCCGGGAGTCATCGAGGTTCGTGGTGAAGCCGCCCGTGTTAAAATCGGTCATCAGATTCCCAAGTTGCAGAATGCAGTCAGCGGACTCGACCCGATTCCGCACATAGTCGCGACTCCGGTCGCCTTCAAAGAGGCCAATGAATTGCGGATGGTGTTCTGAAAGAACGGTCTTGCCCAGCATCATGGTGACATACGGGTAGCCGGTTTTTTCGAGAAAAGCGGCGAATTCCTTTTGCAATTTAAAGCGGATCAACTCCACGTCGCCGATCACGATCGGTTTCTGGGCCTTGGCCAGCATCGCCAGCGCTTCTTGGAGCGCCTCCCTGAGCGCAGCCTGGTCACTGCACGCGGGCGTTGGAAAGACGAAAGTGTCCGGCTGGTTGCATTTCATCATCACCATGTCCGACGGCAGACTGATATAAACCGGTTGCTGCTGGGCAAGACACGCCGACAACACCCGGTCTATCTCGCCCGGAGCCGTTTCAGCGGAAACAAGCTGGGTTGAGGCGACCGTCACTTGCTCATACATCCTCAAGGGAATCTGATAATCGCCCAAGGTGTGATGCAGCAGTGTCCGGCGGTAGAAATTAGCCATCGCCGGTGAGCCGGTGATCGCCACCACCGGCACTCTTTCGGCAAAGGCTCCGGCTACGCCGTTGATGGCGCTCAATTCTCCGACGCCATAGGTCGTGCAAAAAGCCCCGATGCCCCGGAGGCGTGCATAGCCGTCGGCGGCATAGGCGGCATTAAGTTCATTGCAGGTGCCGACATACTTCAGGTTGCTTTTCATTACTTGGTTGAGGAAACCCAGAACAAAATCCCCCGGCACGCCAAAAAGATGATCCACGCCGATTTCTTTCAGCCGGGTTAGCAGGTATTCAGCAACCGTGATCTTTGAACTTATCATGGATGATTTTAAGCGGCAGCACTCTTTGGCGACCGCATCAGCCATGCGCCAATAATGAAAAATAGAATCCCGTTCGCCAGGAACAGCAGGTCGAACAACAACTGATGCGGATGACCGGGAAGGACGTGATGAATGCCAAGAATCTGATGGTCAATAATGCCTTCCAAAAAATTAAACAGGCCGCACCCGGCCAGCATTGCGCCAAACAGAATCCGGCCTTTCCACGCCGGGCCAGCGTGGCTTGCGGCACGAAACAGCAGCGCCGTTCCAGCCAGCGTCACCAGCCAGAGCGCCAGATGGAAAAAACCATCCTGCGTATTTTCACGCTGAAGTTGACCGATGGAGGTGGGCTGGCAATTCACGGTGTAACAAATCAAATGATGCCAGCCTAGAATCTGATGAAGAATAATCCCGTCCGCAAAGCCGCCGAAGCCCATGCCGAGAACGATTCCCGCCCGGACCAATGGATTTTTCAGGGTGCTTCCTATGATGCTGGCGGATGACTTCATAACACCAGCAGAAATGCCAGCAGATCGTCTTTTTCGGTCGCGTCCAGTTTGGTGCCTAGAATCAGATTAAAAAATTCCACGGTGTCCGCCAACGTCAGCAGTCGGCCGTCGTGGAGGTAAGGCGGAGAATCCTTGATCCCGCGCAAAGGGAAGGTCTTGATCGGTCCGTCCGCGCTGGCGGTGAGACCGTTGATGGTTTTGGTTTTGAAAAACCGTTCCACTTGCAGGTTATGCATCGAGTTATCAGTGTAATATGGCGGGGCATGGCAACTGACGCATTGCGCCTTGCCCAAAAAAAGCGCCTGCCCCCGAAGTTCCGCCGGCGAAGCTTTCTCAGGATTCAGTTTTCCAAAGATGTCGAGTTTAGCCGCGGGTGGAAAATCAAGCAGCTCCTGAAACTCCGCCATGAATTGAACCTGGCTGCCTCGCTCCAAAATATTGACACCCTTCTTGGTCGCGATCACCGGATCACCGTCGAAGTAAGCTCCGCGCTGTTCAAACTCCGTAAAATCTTCCACGGTCTTCAAGGCCCGTTGCGAACCAAACAAGCGCTGGATATACACGCCACGCAATGACGGAGTATCCAGCCGATGCCGGTATTCCTGTGGCCGGATATCGCCGACGAGATGTGTCGCGCCGTTGGCATGACCGTTGGCGTGGCAATCAAAACAGGCCACGCCCCGGCTTGGCCGCTCGGAACGACGGTCACTGGTTTCATTGAACTGTTGTTGCGGAAACGGCGTCAAGAGGAGCCGCAGTCCTTCGAGTTGCTTCGGGTTCAGAATGCCGTCGAACAATTCAAAGTAGTTGTCCATGGTCACCAGCTTGCCGTGGGCGACGTCGCCCAAGTCCGGGCGCGTCGTCAAAAATATGGGGGCGGGAAATTCCGGCAGAAAATGGTCCGGTAAATCAAAATCCAAATCAAACCGGGTCAAGTCGCGCCCTTCCTGCTGCTTGATTTCGTTGATCTCAAACTGCGGAAAAAGCATGCCACCTTCCGGGTGATTCGGATGCGGCAGCGGCAGAAAACCCGGCGGAAAAAGATCCCCGTCGTGAATTTCTTCCGCCGTCATGGCCGCCAGCTTTTCCCAACTGGTGCCGGGCGCGAGTTTCACCCGAATGCCGCTTTGAACTGGCTTGCCACGCGTCATGGTGACGTTGGCCACCGGTTCGTTTCGCAAATCGTAGCGAGATTGCAGCAGGTCCATCTGTCGTTTCATCACGGCTGGCTTTTCCATCTCCATGCGGGCTCTCGTGACGGAGAATTCCTCGCTTGGGACGACCGGCAAGTAACTGGTCTTTGTTTGCCCCAGCACTGTGCCGCCGCCAGACCAAGCCACCAGCCCTAAACAAATTAGTTTTATACCATTCATTTATGTTTCCCGTCTAAATTCAGTCGTCCGGCTGCGGGTGACTCCGCCAATTAACGCGTCGTCTTTGCGATTGGTTCTGGATCGTCCACTGTTGTTTATGGTTTGGAATCGTAGTGGTTCACGACTCCGAAAACTTGGCGAAGATCTCGTCGCATTGTTCGGCGAGAGTAAAATCTTTTTCGGTGAGGCCGCCTTCATTATGCGTGGTGAGGCTCAACGTCACTTTGTCATAACGGACATCAATGTCCGGATGATGCTGGTTTTTTTCGGCTCGTTTGGCGACGCGGCGCACAAACGCGATGCTCATCAGGAATCCATCGAACTTGAAAGTGCGGCTAAGGGTTTGCGCCTTTGCCGACCATTCCGGGATGGCTTTCAATTTAAGACTGACTTGTTCGGGTGTTAAGGCTGGCATGATACTAAATTAATTCTGGTTTCTCCCGGAGCCGCTCTTTTTGCCGCCGCCGGACAACTTATTCACGGTGGCCCAAGCGCGGGCTTCCGCATTTTTCGGGCTGACACCGTGTTTTTCGTAGCCGGCTTCAATGTGGGCCGCCTGACGTTTCTGTTTGTCCGTGTAGCTGGATTTATCGCCTTGAGGCATGAGCGGTTCTTTCTTTTATTAGTGCCGTTCTGGGCACAATTCGCCACGCGGCTTCGGTTTTCTTCTCATAATCTTCAAAGGCTTTGACCAGACCAGTAAGCACTTCCGCCGAAGTCTCGAACAGTGCCTGGGCCTTCGCCTCCGTGACTATTCCGACGTCTTCGCGCAGATGTTGGATGATCTGGCTCATTTGCGCTTTAATTTTATGCGTGTGGCGAATGGGATTATTTTCCAAGGGGGGATTCATACAATTGGCGTCTTCCTCAAGGCATAGCTGTTTTTATTTGGCTTCGACCGATTTACTTTCGGCCGGTTTAATGGGCGGGGGAACATTGATGTCGAGTGCCGCGCTCAAATCAATTTCATGCTCCTGTTCCTGCACGATGATCGCGCGCAAGGTTTCGCTCAACGCAAATTCCCCCATCGCCTCCGCCTGCCGGATGCGCTCGCGATAACGCCCCACCGTGGTGCGCTCGTTTTCCAGATCCGCGCGCAGCATGGTGACCGGATCGTTGGAAGTTTTGACTGGCTTGGGCGTCACGCACGGCATGCCGCCGAGATAATCAATTTGTTTGGCAATCTTGATGGCGTGCGCCAGTTCCTCGCCCGCATGCAACTCCAATTCCCGCGCAATGTCCGTGTAAGCGGCGCCTTTCAGCACCTGGCTATACACCGTGTAGGCGATGATCGCCTGATATTCACCCGCCAAATCCTCGTTCAACAACTGGATCATCTGTTCGCGGGTGATATTTAATATGGTTTCTTTGGTCATAATGTTTTGAAAATTTAATCTGCCGGTTTAGCGCCTGATGCGTTCATTCCTTAACCGTAAAGCCAACCTTGATCGTCACCTGCCAGTGATGGACTTTCCCTTTTTCAATGTTGCCGCGCGTTTCGACCACCTGAAACCAGCAGAGATCCTTGATAGTCTTGTCCGCGCGTTTGATCGCTGATTCAATGGCATCCTCAATGGAAGTCGTGGAGGTGCCGGTGAGTTCGATGAGTTTATAGACGGGGTTTTTCATGGTCGTTCAGCCGAGTTGAGACATCATTAAAACCGATTCTTGGTGCCCGCGTGCTGGAATCCGGCTCAATTGAGCCGACCAACCGCAACCGCTTAGAGTTGGACTGCTACCACGAATGTTCCTGCCGGTGATATTTGGCAATCCATTCGGTGTTGGGCTGATTGCCGAGAGTCCACCTTTGGAGACGACTTCTGCCGCAAATAATATTTTCATAATGTTTTTTGTGTCCAGTGCTGTGATCTGGCAGTGCCTTCGCCGGAGAATCAGTATTTCGCGGTAAAGCCTTGCAATACGCAAACGCTACGCGATGCGGCTCCGCTCTTCTATGGGGTGTAACCCGACCTTGGATCATGTTTGCCTTTGCTCGCAAACGCTGGTTCCAGCGAAAGATAGGCTTTCAAGCATATCCGCAGCATCCGTGGTTGAATCCGCTTGCGACTTGGCGACTTGGCGTTGAATTCAGTCCGCATTCCCGATGATGTCACTCCGCGGGCGAAAGATTTTCTCAGTTTCTCTCCCCCGAATGTGCGATACCGTTTGGCTTTTTCGTGCGTTAGTTTTTAAACATTGAAATTATCGTCCAAAACAAACAGCGCACCCTCGGGCGGCGATTTGTTGATTGAGTTTTCTGAAAAAAAGACCGGCTAAAGGAGCGCGCAGCAATGCTCCGCGCTCCGATAACTCCTCGCGTTTTGCAGAGGTCACGAATTATGAAAGCATTGGTAAAAAAAGAACGTAAACCCGGCCTTTGGCTGGAAGAGGTGCCCGAACCCGAAGTGGGCATCAATGATGTGCTCATCCGCGTGGACCGCACGGGCATCTGCGGCACCGACCTGCACATATACAAATGGGATGCCTGGGCGCAAAAAACAATTCCGGTGCCGATGGTGATCGGGCATGAATTTGTCGGTGAAGTGATCCGCGTCGGCTCAAACGTGACGGATTTTTTTCCGGGCGAAGTGGTCAGCGCCGAAGGCCATGTGGTTTGCGGCCGCTGTCGCAACTGTCTTGCCGGGCGGCGGCATCTTTGCAAGGACACGCTGGGCATCGGCGTCAACCGTCCGGGCGCATTTGCCGAATTGATTTCCGTGCCGATGACCAATGTGTGGCAGCACCAGCCGGGCATTGACCGCGACGTGGCCTCGATTTTCGATCCGTTTGGCAACGCGGTGCATACGGCGCTTTCGTTTGATCTGCTCGGCGAGGATGTGTTGATCACCGGCGCGGGGCCGATTGGCATCATGGCCGTGGGCATCGCCAAACACGCGGGCGCACGCCATGTCGTGATCACCGACGTGAACGATTACCGGCTGGGCCTCGCCCGGCAAATGGGCGCGACGGTGGCGCACAATGTCACGCGCGGCTCGTTGCGGGAAGTGCAGGCGCAGCTCGGCATGAAGGAGGGTTTTGATGTCGGTTTGGAAATGTCCGGCAACGCGGCGGCGTTCCACGACATGATTGACAACATGGCGCACGGCGGCAAAATCGCCATGCTGGGCATTCCGGCGGAGCCGATGGCGATTGACTGGAACAAGGTGGTTTTCAACATGCTCACGATCAAAGGCATTTACGGGCGCGAAATGTATGAGACCTGGTATAAGATGACCGTGATGCTGGAAAGCGGCCTGGACATCCGGCCCGTCATCACGCATTGCTATCATTTTCTCGAATTTGAAAAGGGATTTGAAGCGATGCTGAAAGGCAATTGCGGCAAGGTTATTTTGCACTGGCGGAACCAGCCTTCGGCTCAATCCTGAACCTGGCCGGCACTGATTTAATAATGAAAAATATAATTCTCTTGGCGCTGTGCTTGGTCGCGCTCGGTCGCGCGCAGGCGGAATTGCGGGTGCCCGCTTTCACCGCGTATTTTGCGCCCGATCCCGATGGCGCGGACATCTCGCCGCGTTCCGGCATTTCCAACTGGACCGATCCCGCGCTGCAAGTGCTTTGGTTTGGCGAAATCAAAACGCCCGGCAGCTTGAACTGTGCGCTGGAACTGCGCTTGCCGGCTGGCGCGGAAAGCAAGCTGCGCCTGACGGTGGCCGGCAAGTCGCAAGAAATCACTGTCAAAGGGCAGGGGAGTGATCCGGTGACAGCCGACTTCGGCGCGTTTGAAATTCCGGCGGCGGGTTATCAAAAATTCACCTTGGAATCGCTGAACGCCGCCGGCAAATCGGCAGGCGAGCTACAGACGCTTGTGCTCGCCGGCCCCGCCGCTGACGGCGCACATTTCAATCTTGATGCGCGCCGCAACGCCGCCTCGGTGCATCTCGCCTATCCCACGACCGGGTTCACCAATGTGGACGCGTTTTATTGCGAAGTGACCGGCATGGAAACCCCGCTGTGGACTTACTTCGAGGCGTGCGGCTGGCATCGCGGCTATTTTGGCATGCAGGTGAACAGCCCCACCGAGCGGCGGATTATTTTCAGCGTGTGGGACAGCGGCAACGAAGCCGTGAGCCGCAGCAAAGTCGGCGAGGCGGATCGCGTGACGCTCATCGCCAAAGGCGATGGCGTGAACGCCGGCGATTTTGGCAACGAAGGCACCGGCGGCCACAGTCATCTGGTTTACGACTGGAAGACCGGCGAGAAGCAGCGGTTTCTCGTCATGGCCAAGCCGACGGACGCGACGCACACGATTTATTCCGGCTACTGGTTTCAGCCGGAACAAAATAAATGGCGGCTGATTTCCAGTTGGAAGGCGCCGAAAGACGGCAAGTATTTGCACGGCCTTTACAGCTTCTGCGAAAATTTTGGCGGCAGCAACGGCCAGCTCCGCCGCAAGGCGCTTTACGGCAACCAATGGTTTCGCACCGCCGACGGCGAGTGGCATGAGCAGACCACCGCGACGTTCAGTCACGACCCGACCGGGAAGTCCGACCGGCTGGATCGCTTCATGGGCGTCGAGGATGGACAATTTTTCCTGTCGAACGGCGGCTTTATTCCCGGCTTTACGAAATTCGGCACGCCCTTCACGCGGCCGGCCACGGGTCGGCCGCCGGCAGATTTTGATCCGGCACTTTTTTCTCAAAAATAATTTATGCGGTCCAACTTCCAAGCGCAGCTGCAAACGCAACTTGCCGGCATCCGCAGCGCCGGCACTTACAAAAACGAACGCGTCATCATGACGCCGCAGGGCACCAGCATCCGCGTGGCCGATGGCCGGCCGGTGCTGAATTTTTGCGCCAATAATTATCTCGGCCTCGCGCAGCATCCCGCCGTCGCCGCCGCCGCCAAAGACGCGATTGATAATTGGGGCTACGGCTGCGCCAGCGTCCGTTTCATTTGCGGCACCCAAGGCGTTCACAAACAGCTTGAAAAAAAGTTGAGCGAATTTCTCGGCACGGAGGACACAATTCTTTATTCGTCGTGCTTCGACGCGAACGGCGGTTTGTTCGAGACGCTGCTCGGCGAGCAGGACGCGATTATTTCCGACGAATTGAATCACGCGAGCATCATTGACGGCATTCGGCTCTGCAAGGCGCAGCGGCATCGCTACAAAAATAATGACATGGCCGATTTGGAGGTGAAATTGAATGACGCCAAAAACGCGCGCTTCAAAATGATTGCGACGGACGGCGTGTTTTCGATGGACGGCTACATCGCGAATTTGAAAGCCATTTGCGATCTCGCGGACAAACACGGCGCGCTCGTGATGGTGGACGATTCGCACGCGGTCGGCTTCATGGGCAAAACCGGGCGCGGCACGCACGAATACAATGACGTTTTGGGGCGCGTGGATATCTTCACCGGCACGCTCGGCAAGGCGCTTGGCGGCGCGAGCGGCGGCTACACGAGCGGGCGCAAGGAGATCATCGAATTTTTACGGCAGCGTTCGCGGCCCTATCTTTTTTCCAACACGCTCGCACCGAGCATCGCCGGCGCGACGCTGAAAGTTTTGGAACTGCTGACGGAATCCACCGCGCTGCGCGACCAACTGGAGGCGAACACCAAATTTTTCCGCGAAGGCATGGGCAAACTAGGTTTCAATATTTTGCCCGGCACGCACCCGATTTGCCCGGTGATGCTCGGCGACGCTGCCCTGGCGACGAAATTCGCCGACGCCATGCTGCAAAAAGGAGTTTACGTCATTGGCTTTTCGTATCCGGTCGTGCCACAGGGCAGGGCGCGTATCCGCACGCAAATTTCGGCGGCGCACTCGCGCGCGGATTTGGAACTGGCCATTGACGCTTTCGCGGCGGTGAAAAAAGCGCTGGGTGTCTGATGGTGCGGCGATGGAAAATAGCTAACTTGCCGGAAAAAACCCGATCTGGCAGTCTCAAAGCCTGATAAACGAAAAGAATTGAGCAGGCGGTGGATGCGTGGTTGAAAACAGTTGGCGCGCAAAGGCCGGTGCCAAAAGCGAGTCGCGGTGATTGAAAGATTAATAATATGAAACGACAGACTGTTTTTTGGGCGGCTTTTTTTGCGACGGCAGCCGGTATTGGTTTTGCGGCGGAGTCTTCGCCTCCGCGTCCGAACATTGTCATCATTTTCACTGACGACCAGGGTTATGCCGATGTCGGCAAATTCGGCGCGGAAGGTTTTACCACGCCGAATTTGGACCGCATGGCGGACGAAGGCGCGGTCTTTAGAAATTTTCACGTCGCGCAGCCGGTTTGCTCGGCCTCGCGCTGTGCGCTGCTGACGGGCTGTTATCCGAATCGTCTCGGTATTCATGGCGCTCTCTCGCCGAAATCGAAGATCGGCCTCAGCGACCAAGAGGTGACGCTCGCACAATTGCTCAAGTCGCGCGGCTACGCCACCGGCATGTTGGGCAAATGGCATCTGGGCGACTCGCCGCAGTTCATGCCGCTGCGCCACGGCTTCGACGAGTATTTTGGCGAATCGGTTTCCGTGGATATGTGGCCGGGGCATCCGGATCTGATCACGAATCTGTCGCCCAGCCTGGCCGCGATCAAACGTGAATATCCGAACCTCCCGATTTGGGACGGCGACAAAAAATTCCGCGACGAAATGTCCATTGACGACCTGAACCATTTGACGACGTGGTATGCCGAGCGCGCGGTGAAATTCATCGAGAAGAACAAAGACCATCCGTTTTTTCTCTACGTCGCGCATAACATGCCGCATGTGCCGCTGGGCGTGAGCGAGAAATTTCGCGGCAAATCCGCGCGCGGACTTTACGGTGATGTGATTGAGGAAATTGATTGGTCGGTGGGGCAGATTCTCGATGCGCTCCACCGCAATGGCCTCGACGAAAACACGTTCGTTATTTTTACGTCGGACAATGGCCCGTGGCTGTGTTATGGCAATCACGCCGGCTCGGCCAAGCCGCTGCGCGAAGGCAAGGGCACGAATTGGGAAGGCGGCACGCGCGAGCCGTGCATCATGCGCTGGCCCGGAAAAATCCCGGCTGGCGCGGACACTTGGGACATGTTCATGACGATTGATTTGCTGCCGACCATTGCAAAGCTCGTCGGCGCAGAGTTGCCGAAAAGCAAAATTGACGGACTCGACGTGTGGCCGATCATTTCCCGCCAGCCCGGCGCAAAAAATCCGCATGAATCCTACTGGTTTTATTACGAGGTCAACCAGCTTCAGGCCGTGACCACCAGCGACGGCCAATGGAAGCTGCAATTGCCGCACACTTACCGCACCATGCTTGGCCAGAAGCCCGGACGAGACGGTGTGCCCGGCAATTATACAAACAAGAAAATTGAAACCGCCGAGCTTTACGACCTCGTTCACGACATTGGCGAAACTACGGACGTTTCCGCGCAGCATCCGGAAATCGTGAAGCAACTTGAAGTGGAGGCGGGAAAAGCGCGCGCCGATTTGGGCGACGGCTTGACGAAAAATCCCGGTCCCGGCCGCCGCGAGCCAGGTCGTCTGGCCGTGAATCCATAATCGCCTGATGATTCGGGTGCGAGTGCGCGGACTTGCTTGATTCCGTGAGGTGACTATCGCGATCCAGCGTGCATAAATTCTCCGGCGTCAACGGCCAACTTCTGCTTTCCTTTTGCCGTTGGAAAATTTAGTCTTCGCGCCAAATGAAAGGCATCATCCTTGCCGGCGGCGCCGGCTCGCGGCTGTATCCGCTCACGCTGGTGGCGAGCAAGCAACTGCAACCGGTGTTTGACAAGCCGATGGTTTATTATCCGCTCACGACGCTGATCGAGGGCGGCATCCGCGAGTTGTGTTTGATTTCCACGCCGCAGGATCTGCCGCGTTTCCGGCAACTGCTCGGCGACGGCAGCCGTTTCGGCGTGACGATCGATTATCGCGAACAGGCCAAGCCGGCGGGCATCGCGCAGGCGTTTCTCATCGCGGAAAGTTTCATCGGCGCGGACAACGTGACGCTGATTCTCGGCGACAACATTTTTTACGGCAGCGATGTGTTTGCCCATGCGTTCGGCGACTTCAAATCCGGCGCAACCATTTTTGGCTATCACGTCAACGACCCGGAACGCTACGGGGTGGTGGAATTTGACGCGCACGGCAAAGCGGTTTCCATCGAGGAAAAACCGAAGCACCCGAAAAGCAATTACGCCGTGCCGGGCCTTTATATTTTTGACAACGCCGTCGTCGGCTTGACGAAAAATTTGCAGCCGTCCGCGCGCGGCGAACTGGAGATCACGACGCTGAATGTGGAATACCTGCGGCGCGGCCAGTTGCGGGTGCAGCGGCTGGCACGCGGCTTCGCGTGGCTGGACGCCGGCACCAGCAGCAGCCTGCACGAGGCCAGCGCGTATGTGCAGACGATTGAAAAACGCGCGGGCATCAAGATCGGCTGCCCCGAAGAAGCGGCGTTCCGGCAGGGTTTTGTCTCGCTGGCGCAGTTGGAAAAAATTGTCGCCGCGATGCCGAACTGCGAATACCGCGCCTATTTGGAACACGAGGTGGTCGCCGAGGCGAAGCGGCTGTAAAAATGAAACCTCGTTATCAGTGTTCGGTTTCAAGTTTTCAGATGCTGAAAACTGAACACTTGAAACTTGAAACTTGAATATGATTTTACTTTTAGGCGCATCGGGCTATATCGGCGAGGCATTTGTCAGGGAGCTGCAACGCCGCAAACACGAATTCATTCCGCTCGCCCGCCGGCAAGTGGATTATACGCGGTTCGATGTGCTGCTGAATTTTCTCAAAAGCAAGCAGCCGGAGCTGGTCATCAACGCCGCCGGCTTCACCGGCAAGCCGAACGTGGATGCGTGCGAACTTGACCAGGCAGGCACGCTGGTCGGCAACACGCTGCTGCCTCAGACCATCGCGGACGCTTGCGCGGCGGCTGGCGTTCCGTGGGGGCACGTTTCGTCCGGCTGTATTTTCAGCGGCGCCAAAGTTTCTGAAAATGGAACCATCCGGGTCGAGAAGGACATGACCCAGCCGGCGCTGCATGCGCTCGCGGAAAAAAAATCCGCCGCCATCCACGGCTTCAGCGAGACGGACACGCCAAATTTTTCCTTCCGCGACCGGCCGTGCAGTTTTTACAGCGGCACCAAGGCGCTGGGCGAAGAAGCGATTGCCGGCATCGGTCAAAGCTATGTCTGGCGGCTGCGAATTCCGTTCGACGAATTTGACAACCAACGGAATTATTTGAGCAAGCTGCAGCGCTACTCGAAGGTGTATGAAAACGTGAACTCGATTTCGCACCGCGCCGATTTTGCCAAAGCCAGCCTCGATCTGTGGGAGCGCCGCGCGCCATTCGGCACTTACAACGTCACCAACCCCGGCTTTGTCACCACGCGGCACGTTGTGGCGTTGGTGGAAAAACATCTCCGGCTGACGCGCAAGTTCGAGTTCTGGGCGAATGACGAGGAATTTTACAAAACCGCCGCCAAGACGCCGCGCTCGAACTGCGTGATGGATGTTTCCAAGCTGCTCGCGACCGGCGTGAAACTGCGCGGCGTCGAGGAAGCGCTGGAAGATTCCCTGAAAAACTGGCGGCCGGAGAAATGAACAACCAAGGAACAATGGAACCAAGTTTCGGGCTGGAAATTCCAGACTGGAAACGCGTTCGTGTTCCCAATGAAGTCGAGCTTTTGGCAAAGGTGGCCGTGGATTCTGCATTTGCCATTCATAAAGAGCTTGGGCCGGGTTTGTTGGAAAGCGCTTACGAAGCCTGTTTGAGCCACGAATTGCGGTTGCGCGGGGTGAATCACCAGTTGCAATTGCCGGTGCCGCTTGATTACAAAGGCATCCGCATTGAGGTTGGTTACCGTGCCGATGTAGTCGTCGAAGAAAGGTTGCTGTTGGAGCTTAAAGCCGTGGATCAATTGCTGCCGGTTCACACAGCGCAAGTCATCACCTATCTCAGGCTTAAAAAGTTTCCACTCGGCCTGCTCATCAATTTTAACGAAGTCCTCATCAAACATGGAATCCATCGCGTCCTGAATGTGCCGCGTTCGCCGGATGAGGTCTTAACTTAGTTCCTTGGTTACTTTGTTGTTCAATTTATGAATCTATTGATCACCGGCGGTGCGGGCTTCATCGGCTCCAATCTCATTCATCACGTCATTGACGACGCGCGCGTTGCCAAGCTTGTCAATCTCGACTGCCTGACTTATGCCGGGCGGCTGGAAAATTTGGAAAAAGTTTCCCGGCATCCGAAATATATTTTCGAGCAAGTGGACTTGCGCGACAAGGCGGCGACCTTGCAGGTGGTGGAAAAACACGCCATCACGCACGTCATGCACCTCGCGGCGGAATCGCATGTGGACCGCTCCATCACCGGGCCGGGCGATTTCATCACGACCAACATTCTCGGCACGTTCAATCTGCTCGAAGCCTGCCGTGGATTTTGGAATGGCAAATTTGACGGCAAAAAATTTCACCACGTTTCGACCGATGAAGTTTATGGCTCGCTCGGCGCGACGGGATTGTTCACCGAAACCACGCCTTACGCGCCGAACTCGCCGTATTCGTCGAGCAAGGCGTCGTCCGACTTTCTCGTGCGGGCGTATCATCACACCTACGGCCTGCCGACGGTCATCACGAACTGCTCCAACAACTACGGCCCGTTTCAATTTCCCGAAAAGCTGATTCCCGTCGTCATCCAAAGCGTGATGGCGCGCAAAAATGTGCCCGTCTATGGCGACGGCATGAATGTGCGCGACTGGCTTTACGTCCGCGACCACGCCGAGGCTTTGTGGACTGTGCTGCAAAAAGGAATGCTGGGCGAGACTTACAACATCGGCGGCCACAATGAATGGGCCAACATCCACATCGTGCAGTTGATCTGCGACACGATTGATGAATTTGCGCCGCAGTTGGGCGGCAATTCGCGCTCGCTCATTTCGTTTGTGAAAGATCGTCCGGGCCACGACCGCCGTTACGCGATTGACGCCACGAAGATTCAGCGCGAGCTGGGCTGGACGCCCGCGCACAAGTTTGAGGACGGCATCCGCGAGACGATCCGCTGGTATCTCGACAATCAGGACTGGGTGAAATCCGTTCTGAAGAAATCGTAGGACAAAGATCTCGCCACCGCGCAAACAAAAAAGCCGCGTCCAGACGAACGCGGCTTTCGCGGGTTGAAAGGCTTTCGCTAATTTGTCTGCGCCGGCTCTGGTGCCGGCATTGGCGCAGCCGTTTTTTGGTGCGGGCTGTGCTGCACGTGGCAGGCGCTCGACCACGCCGCCAGCTTTTGCGGATTGGCGGCATAGACCGTCTGGAAAATGGCATCCAGCAAATTGCGCTGCACCCGGCCCTGACTCACAAGCTGGTTGATTTCCTCCGTGCTCAACACGCCATCCTCGCGGCTCTGCTCATGCGTGCCGGAAACATCGCCGATCTGTTTCATCTGCCCCTGCAAATCCGTCACCAGCGTCGCTGGCAGAGCGTGATCCACAAACACCTGTAGCCGCGCGGCCTTGGCCGCCGTCGTCGCCGCGTCGTCATTCTGCGCCGGCACCAGCTTGGCCAGATACGCATTGGCCGTGCGCAGCACTTCGCCCGGATTCAAATGGGCGCAGCGCGGAAACGCGTCATCAAACCCCGGCTGGATTTTCGCATACGCCTGGGCGATGGTGGCCATGTTGCCCAGCTTCTGGTCCAGCGCCAGAATCAGCGCGTTTTGCGCGGACACCGAAATGGGTTTTTGCGTGGCCCCGGCGTTGACCAGTTGCGTGTAGATGCCGCCCAGCGCCGCGACATAACCCGGCCCCTTGCTGGTGGCTGGAATATCCGCGCTGTTGGCCTTGGCGAAAATGAGTGAGCGATTGAAGCTGGCACACTCAAGGATGATTTTAGTTTTCATGGTGCAATGTTTCTTTGTGTTGATATTTCCCTGGCGGAAAACGGAGGTTGCTCTGAACTGGCTTTCCGTCGGGGTTCGGCGCGAAATTGCGCCTGCCGCCCGAAAAATGCAATCACTTTTTTTAACAATGTGCCCCACCAGCATCACCGGCCAAGGACGGCGAGCGGGCAAGGCCGGGCCGGATTTTTAACCACGAAACCCCCGAACCATCGCGAAAGGATATTGACCGCCAAGCCCGTAGGGCTGACATCGTCGCAGATCGCGGCAACACAGCGAATCAAGCTCTGTTCAGGAGCGACCTCATGGTGGCGTCCGCAAGGACCGGAATTCAACGCCAAGGCGCAAAGCCGTCAAGTCGCAATCGGATTTTTTATTGCGAAACCAGGAAACCAGGAATCAGCGAAAAAATCTCATGGCTTCCTGGCTTCATTATGTGTCATTTTTTTGGTCGCGCCTTTGCGCCTTGGCGGCTTGGCGTTAAATGTTTTTTGCCTGATGGCCGACTGCAAAGTCTGGCTGACCGCAAGGTCTGGCCGGGCGCAAGGACCGGGGCAAAAGGCCAACGGCCAACGCATGGCCGGGCCGGGGCCGGATTTGGCCAACCCTGCCGGAACTGGGGCGGGTAGTCACGATGGTAGTGGCGCGACGATTCGGAAATTTGGTTTTGACGCTCGCCCTCACCTTTTATCCTCTCCCCCAGGAGAGGAAATCACCGTTGCACGTTTTCATTGTTTCGGCTGACCATCCGGCAATCCCAGCGCTCGTGTTTCCAAGGACGCGGCGAACGATTCTCCCTCTCCGCCGTG
>CAJAQO010000081.1 GCA_903944085.1 uncultured Verrucomicrobia subdivision 3 bacterium | reverse complement strand
GGCTGGAAATTTTTACGCCGGGACTTCGCCGGCAAATGTGCCCTGGCCCGGCGGCATCGTGCCGTATCAATTCACCAACTCGCTCACCGCGGCGCAAACTAACACCTATCTCGCCGGCCTGCGGGAATGGGAACTGGCGGCGAATGTCAAATTCGTCCCCTACACCAATCAGTCGCGCTGGATACTTTTCACCTACAATACTAATTTTCAGGATTCCGTGTCCGGCGGCGGTTACAGCCCGCAAGTAGTCACCGTCTCCAGTTTGAGCCGCGCGCAGGTCGGCCATGAGATGGGCCACTCGTTCGGGTTCAACCACGAAAACATCCGGCTGGACGCCGCCCATTTCATTTCGGTGCTGACGAACAACATCATTCCCGGCGACCTGTTTTATTTTCAAATTGATCCGACTACCGTCACCAACGGGCCATACGATTACGAGTCTGTGATGCACCTCGGCTGGGATTTCGCTTCGACCAACTTTGGTATGCTGGCCACGCAGCAGCCCAAGCCGCCTAATTTTCCGCGTTACCAATTTCGCATGGGCAATTTTTGTCTCAGCCCCGGCGACCGGGCAGCGCTGGCATTTCTTTACGGTCCGCCTGCGGTGCCGCTCACGAACATCGTCACCACCACCGCTGATGTCGGCTCCGGCAGTTTGCGCGCGGCGATTTATTACGCGACCGACCATGCCGGCTCCATCGTCAAATTTAACATTTCGACCAACGATCCGGGCTATAGTAATGGCGTGTTCCACATTCATCTCACCGGCATGTTACCGCCATTGGCGGCCAACGGGCTGGTGATTGACGGCTCCACGCAGCCGGGCTTCGCGGGCAAACCGCTGATTGTCGTGGATGCCTCGCAGATCATTCCCGAAACGTTCACGTCGGACACGGTGCTGATTTATTCCTCGAGCAATCAGATAAAAAATATTTCGTTCACCGGCTTCGACTGGAACGGCATCACGCTGGTTTATGCCGACGCGACGAACAATACCATTTCCGGCTGCTGGCTGGGCGTGGATGCCACCGGCACCAACGCCGCGCCGAATGTTTATCAGGGAATTCTCCTCGCCAGCGGCGCGAGCGGCAATGTCATTGGCGGCACGAGCGCACTCGCGCGCAACGTCATTTCCGGCAATGCGCAATATGGCGTCTGCATCACCGATTCGAACACGATGGGAAATATTGTCCTCGGCAACTACATCGGCACCGATGCCAGCGGCAGCAACGCGCTCGCCAACCAGTTGAGCGGAGTGCTGATCGGCGGCGGCGCCAGCGGCAACACGATCGGTGGAAATTATGCGCTGACGCGCAATATTATTTCCGGCAACGCGCAGTATGGCATCTATCTGACCAACACCACGGGCAATTTTATCTATGGAAATTATTTGGGTGTGAACGTCGGCGGCCAAACCGCGCTCGGCAACGCGCTGAGCGGCATTGCCCTTTTCGGCGGATCCCAAAATTCCATCGGCGGACCGGGGCTCGGCGAAGGCAATGTGCTTTCCGGCAATGGCAATTACGGCCTCGACATCCGCAATCCTGTGGCCGCGCAAAATATCGTCCAGCTCAATCTCGTCGGCCTCGGTGCCGGCGGCACCAATGGCGTCGGCAACGCCCTGGGCGGCGTGCATCTGGGCAGCGGCGCGCAAAGCAACACCATCGGCACGACGCTGGCTCGCAATGTCATCTCCGGCAACGGCACGGCCGGAGTTTTTCTGACCGAAGCCAGCACCAGCGGCAACCTGATCCAAGGAAATTATATCGGCACTGACATCACCGGCACAAATGCTTTTCCCAACACGCTGGCCGGCGTTTACCTGCCCGATGGCGCGTCTGGCAACGTTATTGGCGGCACGAGCCAATACGCGCGCAATGTCATTTCCGGTAATTATTATGGCGTTTATATCGCCGGCACAGGCGGCGGAAATGTGATTGAGGGAAATTACATCGGCGTGACCCCGGACGGCACCCGTGCCGTGGGCAGCGCGTTCACCGGCGTCATTCTTTTTGGCGGCACGACGAACAATCTGATTGGCGGCGCGGCGGGCGGCGCGGGCAATCTCCTTTCCGGCAGCTGGGGTTACGGCGTTTACATTGCCGGTGCCGGCACCGCTGGCAATGTGGTTCAAGGCAATGTCATCGGAGCCGACGCCACCGGCACCAACGCCCTCGGTAACGGATATGCGAATATCCTTTTGCAACTCGGCACAACCAATAATGTCATCGGCGGCACCGGCGCAGGGGCGGGCAACGAAATTGCCTTTTCCGGTGGCGCCGGCGTGCTGCTGCTGAACGCCGAAACCACCAACAACGCCATTCGCGGCAATGCCATTTTTAACAATGGCTTTCTCGGCATCAATTTCAGCAACACCACCGTCGCGGCCAATCACGCCGGTTTTCTCGCCGGCCCGAACAACATGGAAAATTATCCCGTCATCAACCAGGCGTTCGGCGCGGGTTTCAGCAGCATCGTGCAAGGCACTTTGAACAGTCTTGCCGGCCGCAATTATTTGATTGATGTGTATCGCAGCCCCGCCACCGATTTTAGCGGCTACGGCCAGGGACAATTTTACGTCGGCACCGTCAGCGTGACGACCGACGGTTCCGGCAACGCCAGTTTTGCGCTCACCAACAACAGCGGCAATTTCGCCGGACAATATTTTAGCGCCACCGCCACCGACGCCAACGGCAACACCAGCGAATTCAGCGCCGACGTGCTGGCCGCCAATGTGCCGGCAGCGGCGGCGCAATTCGGCCCGCCGTTCATCGGCCGCACGAATGGCTTCATTTTCAATCTCACGCTCGTGACTAATTTCAGCTACCACATCCAGGCCGCGACGAATCTGGCGGCCAATCCGATTTCGTGGGTCAGTCTGACGAACTTCACGGCCACCATCAGTTCGCTGACGTTCACCGACCGCACCGCGACCAATTTTCGCGCGCGTTTTTATCGCGTCGTGTCGCCGTGAGTTTTGGCAGGACGGCGCGGCGGCATCGCCTCCGGTTTTTCTTTGGGCACAAACGGCCGCCGCACCCACTTTTCTTTTTCCAATGCCGGCGTGAGCTTGAAACCGAACTCCTTTAGAAAACTTTCCGCCGGGGCAACGATGTTCACCGGCCGCCGCGTGAAAGTATCTTTGTAAGCCAGCCGCACCGCGCGCAGGCCGAGGCGAAAACCTTTTTCCACGCGGCCATAAAGCTCGTCGCACATGATCGGGCTGCCGGACTCCGCCAGATGCAGACGGATTTGATGGGTGCGCCCCGTCAATGGACTCGCCTCGATCAAAGTGAACCGCTCGTTGCTTTGCAGCACGCGAAAATGCGTTTCGGATTCCCGGCCCTCCTCCGTGTAATCCACGCGCATCTTGCCGAAATTTTTCGGGTCAGCGCCGATGGGCAGTTCGCACTTCCATTCCTTTTCGTGCGGCACGCCTTCGACGACGGCGAGGTAGGTTTTTTCCATCCGGCGCGATTCAAACATGTCGCCCATCGCGCGCATGGCACCTTCGCTCTTGGCGAAAAGCATCACGCCGCTCGTATCGGCATCGAGCCGGTGAACGTGCCGGAGATAACGCAGGTTGCGCGAGCGCGCCCAGAAATCATCCGCCCTGATGGATGAATCAATCGCCGTCTGCAAATTCCAGTTCGTCTTGCGCCACGAATCCGGCACGAGCATCCAGCCGCGCGGCTTGTCAATCGCCAGCACTGAGCGATCCTCAAACAGGATTTTAATCGGCTCGCAGCCCGGCAGTTCGATGAAATTGGGTTTCGCCATTTCGCAAGTTTAACGCAATGGTCATCCGCCCGCAAAGCCTGTTGTGAAAACGGCGGCGGCACTTGCATCCGGCATGCCGGCGACAACGCCATGTCCAGTCACGCCGCGAACCAGACCGCCCGGCACGCCGGGTTTTCAAATTTCAGCTTGCGGCTTCAACCGCGACTTCTTTTCTGCGCTCGCATTGCGATGAAGTTGTCGCCGGTGAACCTTCCCAGCGGGTGGCGGCGGGCAGGCGTTCGCCTTTGGCGACGAGCGTCAACGGGCCAAGCTGAACACGATCGCCCACATGCGTGTCGTAAAGAATCGTGCTGCGCACGCCGACGGTCACGCGCGCGCCGATTTCGACCAGCCCGATTTTCATCACGCGATCCTCGAACAAATGCGTTTGGGGGCCGCACCAGGCATTCAACTCGGCCTCGTCGCCGATGCGCACGCAGTCGAATTCCGTCAAGTCGGTGGTGTTCAGATAAACACCTTTACCAATGTGCGCGCCGAGCAAGCGCAGCGCCCATGGCAGCATCGGCGTGCCGCGCAGCAGGTCCAAAAAATTTGGCACGGCGAGCGATTCATACAAATTCGTGACGGCTTCGCTGATCCAGACGAACGGCGTCCACATCGGCGCGGCGCGCGGACGATAGCGGCCCACGAGAACCCACTTCAACGCGACCACGAGCAGAAACGCCGCGAGCCCATATGCGCAACCGGCCAGCGCCAGCGCGTTGGCGGCTTGAAATCTCCAGCCATTTTCCTCGGCGAAGGGCATTACCAAAACCACAATCAAATAGCCGGTTGCAATCACCAGCGCCAGCGGCAGCACGATGCGCAAACCTTCGACGAGGCCGCGCCCAAGCCGGCGCAGCCGCGATGGACGAAACGTGAGCGATTCGGGAAATCCCTTCAGTTGTTCGCGCGCAGGCAGCAGCATCGGCGGCGAGCCCATCCACGTTTGACCGGATTTGAGCTGCTCATTTTTTGGCGTGCGCGTTTGCACGCCGATCAAAACATCATCGGGCACCACCGCGCCGTCGGGAACGTAAGCGCCGTTGCCGATAAACGAGCGGTTGCCGATGCGCGTCGGTTTTAAAATCATCCAGCCGCCGCGCAATTCCTCATCGCCGAGCATCGCGCCGTCGGCGATGAAGCTGTCGTCGCCGAGGCTTAATAATTCCGGCACCATGCCTTCAGCAGTGGAAATTTCCGCATGGCGGCCGACCTTGACGCCCAAAAAACGCAGCCACAACGGCGCGAACACGGACGCATAAATTCCGTGCAATTCGCGCAGGCTGCTGTCCAAAATCATGGACACGGCGCGCTTGTGCCAGTAGCCGAAGCTGTGAACGGACAGCATTCCGGCGGTTTGACGCGGCAGCAGCCAGCGCAGGCAGCCGGTGACAAACATTGTCACGCCGAGGAATAATGCGCTCGCCGGAATGGCCAGCAGAAAAAAGAAACCGAATGCGACCGGCGCGCTGACGCCGGAATCAAAAACATTCAAGGTGTGCGCATCCAGCCAGTCAATCAGCATGAACGCGGGAAACACGGGCAGGAAAAACAACACGGACACGGCAATGGCGGTGACGGCGAACAAAATCGCGAGCAGCCCGCGACGTGCTAACGAAGCTTGCGGACGCGACGGCAGCGTGTCGGCGATTTGATCCGAACGGCGCGCCGGCGCGCCGTCCCAAATTTCACCCGCGGGAATTTTCCGCCCGGCGGCCAGCGCCGACATGCCGGACAATTGCGCGCGTTCGCCGAGCTCCGTGTTTTCTTCGAGCACGGAGTAGGAATCCACCACCGAATCTTTTTTGAGGTGCACCGGCCCGATGACCAGTTCGCCATTTTCGACGCGGGCGTTTTCGAGGTTCACAAACGTGCCGATGCTGACGCCGTCCTCGACCGTCAGCAACTCCGGCGCGCCGAGCGTGATGGTGTCAATCATCACGTCGCGACCGATGCGGGCGCCCAGCGCACGCAGATACAGCGGCATCCACGGCGTGCCGGCGAGCAGAAAAACATCCGGCAGTTCGGAAAATTTGGCGGCCAGCCACCAGCGAAAATAGACGATGCCCCACAGCGGATAACGACCAGCTTTGAGCCGGCCCGATGCCAGCCAGCGGCCCGCGATGGCAATGGCGAAATTGGTGAACCGCGCGAGCACGAAGATTGCGAGCGAATACAGCACCGCGAGCCAAATGCTGTCGCTCTCGTCGCCGGTAAAATATTGATAGACAAAAAACGGCGCGAGCCAGTCGGCGATGTGGAGCAAAACGAACAGCGGAATGACGAGCGCCTGCGCGAGTCCGCAAAAAAACCGCCGGCGCAGCGGTGTCGCGGCGCGTTCGGGCAGGGCGGCTTGTTGTTTTTGTGCGCGCTGACATTCCATCGCGCGGGCAATTCCGGCCAAATTGCGTTCCCGGTAAATTTCCTGCACGCTCAACGCTGCGTAACACGCCGCGCCGCGCAAAATGGAAACTAACCGGGCAGCGAGCAGCGAGTGTCCGCCGAGGTCGTCAAAAAAATCCGCTTCCGGACGGAAGGTTTGGCCGGGAAAAAGTTTTGCGAGCGCGGCGAACAGCGCGGCTTCATCCTGAGTGCGTGGCCGAAATTTTTCAGCACCGGCGGAATCAGCAGGGCGCAGCGGAATTACGCGCAACGCGTTCTGGTCAATTTTGCCGGAGGTCAGCCGTGGCAAAGCAGCGACGATTTCGAAATGGGCCGGCACCATGTAAGCCGGCAACCGCGCGGCCAACGCCCGCCGCAAAGGTGTCGGTTCAATTTTTTGGTTCGCAGCGGCTACGACGAAAGCGACGATTTGATCAATGTCTGCAATGGTTCGCACCACGACCGCCGCCGCCGCCACGCCGGCTTGCGCCGACAGCACGGCGGTGATTTCGTCCAACTCCACGCGGAAGCCGCGAATTTTCACCTGGCTGTCCGCGCGGCCAAGACAATGCACCGGGCCGCCGGATTCGATGCGCGCGAGATCACCGGTCAGATACATTTTTTCTTCGTCGGAATTTTCTGCGAGCGGATTCGAGACAAATTTTTCCGCCGTCAAATCTGGACGTCCGAGATAGCCGATGGCCAGCCCCGGCCCGAAAATGCACAGTTCGCCGACTTCGCCCGCCGGCAAGGGCCGGCGCTGTTCGTCCACGACGAGCAGGCCGTAATTCGGCAGCGGCAGGCCGATGGTGACGGGCTCGCTCGATTTTAATTCGGCGAGGCTGGCGGAGACGGCGGTTTCCGTCGGGCCGTAAGTATTGAAAACTTTTCTTCCCGGTCGCGCGAGCCGTGCCGCCAGCGCGGCAGGACAGGCCTCGCCGCCGAGATTGATCAGCCGCAGCGTCGGCAACAGATCATTGACCAGACTCATCAACGTCGGCACGGCGTGCAGCACGGTGATGCGTTCGCGCACGAGCGTCTGCGCCAGCATATCGGGATCGCTGACGAGCGACGGCGGTGCAATCCAAAGCGTTGCGCCGACGAGATACGAAATCCAGATTTCCTCGAACGACATGTCGAATGCCACGGAGAAACCCTGATACACGCGGTCAGCGGCACGCACGCCGAGAATTTCATTTTCGGCGCGGAGAAAATGGCAGATGCCGCGCTGGCTGATGACAATGCCTTTCGGCTGGCCGGTCGAACCGGACGTGTAAATGACATAAGCCGGGTCGGATGGTTTGAGGCGCGAGGCGGTAGGCGGTGGGCTTGAGGCTGCTTGCCCTAGCGCCTCGCGCCCAAAGCCCCGCGTTTCTTCTTCACGCAACAAATCTTCGACCGCCCAGACCGGCACAGGGAAATTTTGCAAACGCGGCAGCCACTCGCGGCAGGTGACGAGGCCGATGGCGCCGGCATCTTTCAGGCAAGTTTTAATTCGTTCCGTTGGCGTGTCGGCGTCGAACGGCAGCCACGCCGCGCCGCTTTTCGTGATGCCGGCCTGCGCGATGAGCAAATCCGCGCCGCGCGGCAAAAATAATCCGACGACCAATCCCGGTGCCGCGCCACGTTGCGCCAGCGCCGCGCCGATGACATCGCTGGTTGCGTCCAGTTCGCCATAACTCACGACGCATTCGCCCCAGATCAAGGCCGGCGATTGCGGCGACCGGCGCGCGGTGGCGGCGAGAATTTCCGCGAGTGTTTCATCGCGCATCAGATCAGGGCGCGCCGGACCGCGCAACACGGCCGGACGCAAGGCTGCGAATTCCGTGTGTTCAGGACGGTTTTGCGGGCCGGATAATTTTGAGTCGGCGGATTGATCCACGGTAAGCCGGAATGATTTCACACGGATTGACGGAACCGGAGCGCAAAATGTTTCCAGGATTTTTTCCGAGCGCGATTTTTGTCACGAAAATTTTTCAAGGTGTTGATTGATTTCTGCGCGCAGCTTTTCATAATGCATTCGTCTGAACCATTTTGATGAACAGTCCGATTGACGCAACGCCGCCGCCGCCGTGGAACCTTGAAGCGGCACGCGCGCTTTACAACATCCAGCGCTGGGGCGCGAAGTATTTTGACATCAACGACGCCGGCCATGTCGTCGCCACGCCATTGCAGGAGGCGGGCGCAACGGTGGACATCACGGATGTGATCGAGGAGGCGAAGAGCCGCGGGCTGAAATTTCCGCTGCTCATCCGGTTTCAGGATATTCTGCGGCATCGCGTCGAAGCCATCAACCTGGCGTTCCGCAATTCCATTTCCGAATTCAATTACCAAGCGAAATATCGCGGCGTGTTTCCAATCAAGGTGAATCAGCTCCGCGAAGTGGTGGAGGAAATTTTGGACGCGGGCAAACCTTACGATTTTGGTTTGGAAGTCGGCAGCAAGCCGGAATTGTTCGCCGGCCTCGCGCTGCAAAATCATCAGGGCTGCCTGATCATTTGCAACGGCTACAAGGACGCGGAGTTCATCAAAATGTCGCTGCTCGGCATCAAGCTCGGCAAACGCGTCATCATGGTCGTCGAAAAATTGGAGGAGCTGAAACAGATCATCGCGATTTCAAAATCGCTCGGCGTGGAGCCGCTCGTCGGCATCCGCGCGCGGCTGTTGAGCAAGGGCGCGGGCCGCTGGGCCGAGAGCGGCGGCGAGAATGCGAAATTCGGCTTGAGCACTGGCGAGATCCTCGCCGCCACGGAAATGCTCCGCGCGGAAAATCTTGGTCACTGCCTCAAGCTGCTGCATTTTCACATCGGCTCGCAGGTGCCGGATATTTTGACCGTTAAGAAAGCCGTGCAGGAGGCCGCGCGGCTTTACGCGAAGCTGAATAAAATGGGTTTTGCGATTGAATATCTCGATGTGGGCGGCGGCCTGGGCGTGGATTATGACGGCAGCCGCACGGCCTTCGACAGCTCGACAAATTACACGTTGCAAGAATACACGAACGATGTGGTTTATTACGTCGGCGATGTCTGCAACGCCGAGGGCGTGCCGCATCCCGACATCGTCAGCGAAAGCGGCCGCGCCATCGTCGCCCATCACAGCGTGCTGATCGTGGAGGTGTTCGGCTCGATTGAAAAAGTGCGGCCGAATGAATTTTTGAAATTCGGCGAACGCGAACATGCGCTGGTGTGCGAGCTGCTCGACATCCAGAAAAATCTCGCCAAGCTCAACAAGCTGGAAGCCTACCACGACGCGCTGGAACGACGCGACGACGCGCAGCACATGTTCACGCTCGGCATGATGGATCTGCCGGACAAGGCGAAGATCGAGGATTTGTATTGGCAGATCAGCCGCGAGGTCGTGGAAAGTTTCAAAGGCCAGCCCTATATTCCAGAAGAAATTCGCAAACTCGAAGACACGCTTGGTGACCAATATCTTTGCAATTTTTCCGTCTTCCAATCGCTGCTGGATCACTGGGCGCTCGGACAGTTGTTTCCCATCATGCCCGTCGCGCGGCTGAACGAACGGCCCACGCGCGAGGCCACGCTGGTGGACATCACCTGCGATTCCGACGGGCAGGTGAACAAGTTCATTGACCTGCGCGACGTGCGCGACACGCTGCCGGTGCATCAGCTCAACACCAACGGCAATGGAAACCTTGAGCCTTATTATCTCGGCTTTTTTCTGATGGGCGCCTATCAAGACATCATGGGTGACTTGCACAATCTTTTTGGCCGCGTCAACGAAGTCCACATCTTCCTCGAACCTGATGAGCCGGCCGGCTATTACATCGAGGAAATCATTGAAGGTGCCACCATCGTCCAGTCACTTGCCGACGTGCAATACGACGAAAACGAACTCAAGCGCCGCATGAAAGCGCAGATGGACGAGGCGATCAAATCTGACCGCATGAAACCCAGCGAAGCCATGCGCCTGCTGGACGACTACGAACGTGGACTGAAGGCTTACACCTATTTAAGTTTTTAAGGATGAAGCATGAATGATGAAGTTTCGCTGCCGCGCGTAAATTTGATTTCATAATTCGTCCTTCATAATTCATCATTCTCCGATGAATCCATCACCCAACCCGCAACTGCTCCGCTCGCTCGGCAAGCTCGCGCGCGGACTTTCCGCGCTGTTCTGGGGGCTGCCGGCCACGCTGCTCATTTCCGCCGAGACGGCCCGCGCCGAGTGGCTGAAACCGCTCGGCATACTGCCCGTGCTCGCCATCAACGCGCTGCTGCTTTACGGCCTCTGGCAGATGAGCGATTTCCAAAAACAGGAACGTCCGTGGCGGCATGCGCTGGATCGCGCGCTGCTCCTCGCGCTCGTCAACTTCGGCCTGTGCCCGTTTATCTATTGGCACAACCGGATGCCGGGGGAATTTTTCTTCAACGCAGCCGTGATGGTGCTGGAACTTTCCGCCGTGCTGTTCCTGTTCAATTTGAATCTCGTGCTGAAACGCCTGGCCGCGATGTTGCCGGACGAAACCTTGCGCCACGAAACCCGCCAGTTCACCGCGCTCAACCGCTGGCTGCTCGTCCTGCTGCTATTTTTGTCCATCGCGATTCTCTGGCTCACGCAGACGCCGCATCCGTCGCTGCCCGTCGGCAAGCTGCTCATCTGGGCGGGCCGGTTCAGCAACCTGCTGCTCATTTTTTTCATCCTGCTGCCGCTGGCGATGACGATGGCGCTCATCTGGAAAACCAAGGAAGTCATTCTTGACGCGGTATTCGGTTCGCGGCAATAAATTTCAGTTCGTAATCGCAATCGCAATCCTAATCCTAATCCGCCTTCGCGAACGATTACGATTAAGATTCGGATTACGATTAAGACGAACAAGCCAAACACCTGCTTGTTCACAAAATAAATTCCTGTTAGCGTCTCCGCCATTTTCAAAATGAAATCCGCCCTGTCCGCCCTTGGCCAACGCATCGCGCCACCACCCATTTCGTGGCTGATGAAAACCGCGTTGGCGCGGCCCCAACTCATTTCGCTCGCCGCCGGGTTCACGGACAACGCCACGCTGCCCACGAAAATTTCGCGCCAACTGCTGGATGAAATTCTGCGTTCGCCCAAGACCGGCCAGCCGGCCTTGCAATACGGCACCACCGCCGGCGAACCCGATTTGCGCGAACTCACCGCGACGCATCTGCAAAGGCTCGACGGCGGGCATGACCACGCGCATTCGCCCGAACGCGTGCTCATCACCGGCGGCTCGCAGCAGTTGCTTTACCTGACGCTCGAAGCGCTCTGTGATGAAGGCGATATCGTCCTCGTCGAAGATCCTACCTATTTTGTTTTTTTGAGTATCCTCCAAAGCCGGGGTGTCGAGGCGCGCGGCATAAAATTGGAGCGCGACGGGCTTGATCTGCCCCAGCTCGAAAAAGTTCTGACACGATTGAAAAATTCCGGCGAACTGCGCCGCGTGAAGGCGCTTTACCTCGTCACCTATTTTCAAAACCCGACCGGCGCGACGACGAGCCTGGCGAAAAAATCCGCCGCGCTGAAGCTGCTGAAAAAATTCGAGCGCGCCGCCGGCCATCCGCTTTACCTCATCGAAGACGCGGCGTATCGCGAACTGGGTTTTGACCACGGCGCGGACGTGCCGACCGCGCTGACGCTGCCCGGCGCACGCGACCGCGTGGTTTACGCCGGCACTTACAGCAAACCGTTTGCGACCGGCGTGCGCGTGGGTTTTGGCATCTTGCCGGAGCCGCTTTACACGGCTGTTTTACACATCAAGGGCAACCACGATTTCGGCACGGCGAGTCTGCTGCAACATCTCCTCGCCCGCGCGCTGGCGACCGGCGCTTACGCCCGACAAGTGGCGAAGGCGCAAAAAAATTACGCCCGCAAGGCGCGCGTGATGCGGCAGGCGATGGCAAAACATTTTCCGGCGAACGTGGAAACCTGGGAAGCCAGCGGCGGACTTTATTTTTGGGCGCGATTACCAAACGGTATTTCCACCGGCGTGAAATCAAAAGTGTTCCAAACCGCGTTGAAAAATGACGTGCTCTACGTTCCCGGCGAACTGTGCTATGCCGACGATCCGACACGCCGCAAACCTGACCACGAAATGCGCCTGAGCTTCGGCGGCGCAAGCGAGGCGAATATTCGCAGGGGCATTGCCCGTCTGGGCGCGGTTTTAAAAACATTTATCCCGGCGTAAACGACCAGCACGCACCGGGCGGCGGCAAAAAATTCGGATCAGTTTGGTTTATCGAGTCAGGAATCCGCCGTCCAGCAGCCCAACCTGGTTTTGCTGCGTTTGCGGCCGGCGTTTCAACGGCCAATCCAGCCGCCGCCGACCACCAGTTCATCTTGGTAAAAAACCGCCGCCTGGCCGGGCGTGATGGCGCGCTGCGGCGTGTGCAATTTCACGCGCACGGAATTATTTTCCAGCGGCGTCAACGTCGCGGGCGTGCCGGGATGGTTGTAACGGATCTTGGCCGTGACTTCGATCGGCCCGGCCAATTGCGCGAACGGATGCCAGTTGCAGCGGTCGGCGATAAATTCATCGCGGTCGAGCGCGCCGTCATCGCCAATGATGACGCGGTTATTTTCCACATCCAGTTCCACGACATAGACCGGCTTGGCGGTGGTGATGCCCAGACCTTTGCGCTGGCCGATGGTGTAAAACTCGATGCCGTCGTGCTGGCCAAGCACGTGGCCGTGCAAATCCACGATCTCGCCGCGATGTTTTTGCACGAGGTTGGCCGACTGGAGAAAGTCGCCGTAATTGTTGTCCGGCACGAAACAGATTTCCATGCTCTCCTCCTTGTCGGCGGTTTTGAGCTGGCAATGCCGCGCCACTTCGCGCGTGTCGCGCTTGGTCTTTTCGCCGAGCGGAAACATCACACGCGCGAGCTGGTCCTGCCGCAGCGAAAAGAGAAAATAACTTTGATCCTTGCGCAAGTCGCGTCCGCGCTTAAGCAAGTAACGCGAACCATCCGCGCTTTTTTCCACGCGCGCGAAATGGCCGGTGGCGATGAATTGCGCGCCAAGCTGGTCGGCGCGGTCTATCAGCCGGCCGAATTTCAAATTCTGATTGCACATCACGCACGGATTCGGCGTGCGCCCAGCCTTGTATTCATCCGCAAAATATTGGATGACGTGCTTCTGAAAATCCGCCGATTCATCCACGAGGTAATACGGGATGGCGAGCTGGTGGCAGACGGCGCGGGCGTCGGTGACGGCCTGCGGGCCGCAGCACTTGTCTTCGGCCCGGTTCACGCAATCCTGCGGCCAGAGTTTCAGCGTGATGCCGATCACGTCGTAGCCCTGCTCCAGCAACAACGCCGCCGTGGCGGAGGAATCCACTCCCCCGCTCATACCGCAGATGACGCGCTGACGTTTTTGCGAATTCACAGACGGACATTATACATCGCCCGGCCGGCGTGTAAATTGAGTTATTGTCCCCGGGCGCGAAAGAGCGGTCATAAATGTGCAGCAAGCTGAATTTTTTTCGCACAGAAACGCCGCGCGATTGCTGGGACTTTGCTCCCAGACCACCAAAATATTCTGCTGCCGCTTAAAGCCGCGACAAAGCGTGCTGCCGGCCCTGGCAATTTTGCGAATTTAACTGGCAAAAAAGGGGTGGCAAGAAGCGCGCGGATGGATAAAGATAGGTTCATGTCACAAACGGACAAACCCGCCGCCCCGGTGCCGTCGCTGGAGGAAATTCAGCGCGACTGGCACGACCTCACCTTGCGGGTGCAGCAGTCGGAAACGGAATGCACCGCGCTGGAATCGGAAAACAAAGCGTTGCGCCAGTTGCTCGAACGCGTCGTGGAGCACCGCAAAAAATCGCACGGCGAACTCGTCAACCTCATCACCACGCTGGTGACGAAACTGCCGATCAACGACGTCGGCGTGATTGTTTCGCGGTTGGTGGAACACAGCGCGGCGGTCAACGATGTCAGCGCCGCGCTGGTGAACGGCAAGAACGAGGAAAACCTGCTCCAGCCCGCCATCCTGAAAGCGCTGGACCGCACGAAGCGCGATTTGACGGCGGCCATCAAGCCGCTGGTCGAGGAATTGATCCGGCTCGAAGCGCCGCTCGATCCGGCGATGTTGCAGGCGCTGGTCAGCAAGCCGGAAACTTTTTTCACACCCGCCAGCGTGCGCGCCGGCCGCAGCTTCGTCAAAGGCCAGGTGGCGCGCGAACAGATTGTGAAGGACTTCGGCGAAGAGGCGCTGATTTTCTTCAAGGACTTGACGACGGACGCGAAACACAATCCGCGACCCAAGCCGGAGCAAATTATGTTGGGCTTCAAAAGTGATTTTGAAGAATTGCTGGCGCAAAATCCCAACGTGGCGGCGGCGAAGCGGGCGGAGCTGGCGGCGCTGCACAAAAAAATCCTGCAAAGCCGCGCCTCGCGCGCGCAAAAAACCGCGTTCCTGAAACTTTCGTTCGTGCTGGAGCTGCTGAATTATTACGAAAACCAAAGCACGGAATCGCCGGACGTGATCTTTGCGCAAAAACTGCCGCCGTTGGTGGAACAACTGGTGGTCACCGGCGAAACGGACGCGCTCGACGAAAAATTGATCAAGCAGGCGGAGGAATTGTTAGCCTTCATCCTCAATGCCGATTACCGCCAGGCCGTCGTCAACAATTTCGGCAAGGCCGGCGGCACAGCGCGGACGCTGCGATTCGTGCTGACGTTCCGCTCGGCGATTTTCACCGAGCACGATCCGGTGACGTCGGAGTTCGTGAGACATCTCATCGGCGGAACCAACGCCCAGCAACCGCAGGCGATTGCCGCCATTTTGCGCCTCGTCAATGCCGACGCGCAGAAGACCATAGTGCGCGCCATTCTCAATTCCGACCGCTTGCGCCGCGAAGACGCCGAGGCGCTCGGCAAAGCGCTCATCAAGGAACTCGGTTTGCCGGAGCTGCCCACCGCCAAATCCGATGCCGGGGTTGCTTCGGACAAGACGCAGATGAACGCGTGGGCCATCATCAAGGAACTCATCGCCAGCCGCGCGTCGCCGAACGAAATCACCGAAGCCGTCCGCAAGCAGCTGCACGCCAAATACGACGCCGACGAGGTCAAGCAAAGCTGGCTCCTCTTGGCGGAATCCGACCCGATGACACTCGTGCGCGTCTTCTGCCTGCTGCCGTATTTGCCCGATGGCCAGACCGATCCCGTCGCGCGCGCCGTTTTGGAATCTTACGCCAACCGGCTCACGCACGAAAAATACGCGGCCACCTACGCGAAGGTCGTGCATGCGCTGCGCAATCTTTTCAAGGTCAAGGCCGACAGCCCGGCGCTCGTCAATTTCATCGCGCTCGTGAAATGGGTTGATCCCGACTCAGCCGCCAAGGTGGCGAAGGACATCGGGATGACGGCCTGAAACTCAGCGGAGAAAATCCCGCTGCAACAATTGCATTAAATCGCTGACCGCCAGCATCAGCTCGCCGCGACGTTCCGCAGAATTCTCATCGGCCAAATCAATCGGCGCGCGCATCGCCTCGGCGTAACGATGCGTCAGCGCCAGCCGTTCCTCGCGCTGGCCGGACTCACGCAATAACGTCCGCACTTTTTCCGCGTGCTGTTTCGCGAGGGCAATTTTTTTCAACGCCGCGCCCGCCGTCATTTCGCCGGCCTCCACGCGCTTCAACAAGCCGCATTCAAACTTCCGGCATTGCCGTGGCCGGTCGGCGTAAATGCCGCAAAACTTTCCGTCGAAGCACGCGCACGGCTGCGCAAAGGCCAGCTTGCTTTTGGTTTTTTGCACCAGCGCCAGGCCGAGCTGCTTCAGCCGCTTCGGGTCGTCGCCCGCGCGCAGCTCCACGTCCGCGAACAGCGTGCTGTCGCAGCACAGGCCGCAGTTCGGACAAAGTTGTTCGATGCCGTTCATTTTAAAAACTGCCTCACGCAAAGACGCGAAGGCGCAAAGGAATTTTCATTCGCAAAACTTTGCGAGCTTTGCGCCTTTGCGCCTTTGCGTGAGATTTTTTCATCGCCACAAATGTTTCGGATACTTCCGCGCCAGCTCCGACTTGATCTTCGGATAATGCTCGCGCCAGAAACTCGCCAGATCCTGCGTCACTTGAATGGGCTTCATGCCCGGCGTGAGAATGTGCACCGTCACCGGCACGCGGTTCAGCGCGATGCGCGGCGTTTGGTTCACGTCATAAAGTTCCTGGATGCGCAGCGAGATGAACGGTGCCCGGCCCGGCTCATAATTCACCTTTGGCGTGCGCCCGTTTGGCAGCGTGAGCCGCTCCGGCGCATGTTTGTCGAGCAAATCGCGCTGTGCTTGCGACAGCCACGACATCACGACGGGTTTCACCTCGCGCTCCTTGATGTCTTTGTAGCTCACGGCACCGTGACACAACTCCTCGATGATGGATTTCTTGTCCTCTTCCGTGATGGCCGGCAACTGCAAGTCGGCGCACTCCTTGCACAACAAGTTCAGCCGCGCCAGCCATTGCTCGACGTGATGATCCCAGTTCGGCAGCAACAATCTTCCCGCCAAAATCTCATCCGCCAGCAGTCGCGCCGCCGCGTCGGCGGGCGGCGGGTCAATTCGTTTCGCCGCGAGCGCCAAGTCGCGGAAGCGCAGCAACTCGGCGGCGAGCACGCGCTTCTGCTGCGCGTCGAACTGCACCTGCACGTCGCTTTTGATGTCGTCGGGAAATAATTCTTTCAGCCATTCCACCTCGATGGCCGTGGCCAGCGAGAGGATAGTGTTCACCTCGCGGTCGCGGCCCTCGATTTCGCGGATCTCCGCCACCACGAAGAGCGGGCTGTGCTGCACCTGGCTTTCGCGCGCCAGCACGCCGCGCCGGCCGTGCACCAATTCGCAGCGCAACGTCCCCTGATCCATCCGCCGCGCTACCCGGTCGCTGAAGCCGATCAAAATACATTTTTGCAGTGCCTCATCCTTCACCTCGTTCGGCTTCGTGTCCAGACCTTCGTCCTTGGCGATGCGGAGAAACTGGTCAAAGAGCGGGCCGACTTGCTTGGCCGTGACGGCGTGGATGCCCAGCTTGCGGCAAGCGTCCAGGCGGAACTGATTGTTGAACGCAAAACTCCACGCGCGCATCACAATCCAAAAGTCCGACGACGCCTTCTCGCCGAGCAAATCCTCCCTTGCGGTCTCCACATCCTTGCCGGCGTTGCGGAGCAACAGGTCGCGCCCCTGCGTCAGTGCCGCGACGAGGCAAGCCTGATACACGCAGCCGTATTCCTGTGCCGCCAGCAGCATCCGCGCGTAACGCGGATGCAGCGGAAACGCCAGCATCTTGCGCCCGATGGGAGTGATGGCTGTAAAAGTAGTGGCACAGGCGTCTCGCCTGTGAGTTTCTGGATTGTCAGCCGAACTTGAATCACACAGGCGAGACGCCTGTGCCACTACTTTCAACGCCCCCAGATCCGCCAACAACTCCTCCGCATGCGTCAGCGAAATTTCATCCGGCTTTTCCAGCCAGCGGAAGGCGCGCAAGTCCTCCACGCCCGACGCCTTCAACGTCAGCACGACCTCGGACAGATCGAGCCGGCGGATTTCCGGCATCTCGTGCGGCACGCGCTCATCGTGTTCCGCGCGCGACCACAACCGCACGCACGTTCCCGGCGCGGTGCGGCCGGCGCGGCCAGTTCGTTGGTCGGCGTTCGCCTGCGAAATCTTTTCGATCAACAGCGTGTTGATGCCGCGGTTCGAATCGTAGCGGGCGATGCGCGCGAGACCGGAATCAATCACCAGCCGCACGCCGTCAATCGTGATGCTCGTCTCGGCGACGTTCGTGGCGACGACCACTTTCCGCTGCTGATAGCGCGCCACCGCCGCGTCCTGGTCGCGCGGTTGCAATTCGCCGTGCAGCGGCAGCACGATAAAGCCTTTGGCCTCGCGCGAATTGCGGATGGCGTCAATGGTCTGGGAAATTTCAAATCCGCCCGGCATGAAAACGAGCACGTCCCCTTCCCCGCCGCCATTGACGTAGCGGGAAAATTCCGCCGCCGCCAGTTCCCAGACCGGCGGCCCATTCACGCCGACGCGGTGCGGCAAATATTCGACCTCGACCGGAAACGTGCGCCCTTCGGATGCGAGCACGGAGCAGGCAATCGCGTGCCCCTCACCCGGCCTGCGGCCACCCTCTCCCCGCTCCGCAGGGCGAGGGGAATCGCTGCGCCCGCGCTCGGCATTTCCAACCGTCCGAATGCCCTCTGCCTTTTCTCCCTCGCCCCGCAGAGCGGGGAGAGGGCCGGGGTGAGGGGTCGTTCTAACCTCATTCAAATACCTTTCCAGTTCCCCGGCGTTCAAGGTGGCTGACATCACGGCCAGCATGAGATCGGGCCGATGTTTTTCCTGCTGGTCCAGCGCCTGGGCGAGGGTGATGTCGCCGTAAAGGTGCCGCTCGTGAAACTCGTCGAACAAAATCGCCGAGACGCCGCGCAGTTGCGGATCCTCGATCATCTGCCGGAGCAACACTCCTTCAGTGACGAAGCGGATTTTAGTCTTGGCCGACGTCACGTTCTCAAAACGGATTTGGTAGCCGACCTCGTCGCCGAGTTTGACGCCCAATTCCGAAGCCACGCGGGCGGCGAGCAGGCGCGTGGCGAGCCGGCGCGGCTGCAAAACGACCACCTGACCGTTGCCGAGCAGTCCGTGCTTGAGCAACATCTGGGGCACCTGGGTGGATTTGCCTGAGCCGGTCGGCGCGGATAAAATCAAGCGGCGGTCGCTTTGCAAGCGCATGATGATGTCGCGCTCGATTTCGTAAATGGGCAGTTGGTCGGCCATGAAGCGTCAGTCTAGCGGGTTGCGGTGGCCGAGAAAAACAAAACCGTTGCCGCGTGGGGCCGGCAGCCGGCCAACCCGGCGCGTGCCGCTGCCGGCGGCAACGCTCCCGGCTAATTTCCGCCTGCCCTCCGGGCAGAATTCGGGAATGTTTCCGCCTGGCAGTTCGTGCCGAGTCGGGCAATCCGGAGGACTGATGGAAACCAGCCGTGACAACCTTCCCCGGAACCGTGCACGCAGCACCCAGCCCGGAGGGCTGACGGAGATTAGCCGGGGGCAACGCCCCCGGTGACGCCCGCGCGAACGTCCGCCCCGGTCGGGGCGGCGGATATTCACCAACGACCGTCGGGCAAATGATGAACCAAGCTGTGGTGATGAAGGTTTCAAGGCATTGGGGTCATTGCCATTTTCCCGCACCCCGGCCGGGGTGCCGAGTTTCGTTGGTATGATTCCGGGGGCGTTGCCCCCGGCTAATTTCCATCAGCCCTC
>CAJAQO010000080.1 GCA_903944085.1 uncultured Verrucomicrobia subdivision 3 bacterium | reverse complement strand
TCATTGTTCCAGATGTAACCCAGCGGATAAGCGCCATTGACCAGCGTGCCATAATAGCAAAAACCTGCCACTGTGCTGCCGGTGCGGTTGACCAAGATTGCGCTGCTGCTTTCGGCGCTGGTGGTGGGATAAATCCAGGCGGTGATGGTCACATTGGTATTACTTAAATTCAAGGCGGGAACCGTCACGCCCGAGTTGGCCGTGCGAATGGTTTGTAACGCCGTGTTGGTGGGCGAAAAACCTGGGTAAGCCGGTGGTCGCGGGCCGACGATATTAGACCATCCATTCTTCGCCAGGTTTCCATAAGTGCCATTATATCCACCGATATAATCATAGGCAGTCAGGTTTCCAGAGGTTGGATTGCCGGTTTCGTTCAACTGCCATAAGGACACTGGTTGTATCGCAAGCAACGCAGCCGCGTAAGAATTGGTTGGCGGCAACGGAAATGATGTAGCCGAAACTTCAATTGACTGGCTCATCAAACCGTTGACACTTTGGGGGGTGACTAAATAATAAGTCACACCGCCCGTCATGGCGAAGTCGGAATAGGCCTGATTAGTGGTTGACCCGATGACTGTTTCCAAGCCGCTGCTGGTAGCCCGCGCGACCACGTAATTGGTTGCGCCGTTCATCGCCGACCAGGTCAAGTTATTGCGGCCATAACCGCCTTGCGCGTGCAATCCGACCGGATCGGGATTTTTGCCTACAGAATATAATGTTTGAAGTTGTCCCGCTGAAAGCGCATTGGTGAAGATTGCCACATGCGCGAGGTTGCCGAAAAAGAGACGGCTAGTGCCATAGTCAGGCGCGCCGGCCAGCCATAAGTCATTGGCATTTGCTGTCGGCGCGGTGATGGTGTTATGGGCCGCTAATACTCCATCCACATAAAGCGAACCGTTATTTGCGCCGGAATTTCCGGTGTAAGAATAGGCGATCAAATGCCAGCCACTGGCAACGATGGGATTGGGAGCGTTCGCATCCCCGTTGTTGCCCAGACTGTCATTGGCGCCCGGATTGCCGGATCCACTAACGGTCATGCGCCACGAACTATCGCCCCGGCCGAGTATATCCGAAAAATGCGTAATCTCTGAAAAATTTACCCATACGATTGTTGTAATTGCCTGGGTAATGTTCAATTCTCCCTGGGGAACATCCACGTAGCCCGAGTTGCCGTCAAAAATCGGTGAGTAATTGGGAGTGCTGAACGCTGCATCTGGTATTGCGCCGGATTGAAAAGATATTCCCGGCTGGCCCAAAGTAACGCCACCAATATAGGTTCCGTTGTTGCCACCCGCGACGTCAAACGCCACGGTCCCCTTGGTCTCGTTCAAGGGCCAATAAGCCACCGGATGATTGGTCAGAACGAAAGCCTCATAGGAACCGTTTGGCGGCAAAAACGGCGTGCCAAATACTTCGCCCGATTCACTGCTCTGGCCGGTCGCATTTTGTGCGCGCACGACATAGTAATATTTGGTTCCAGTAGTCAGCCCGGCATCGCCGTAGTTTGCGGCCGTCGTCGTGGCGATGTCGGTTTCCACACCACTGCTGGTGGAGCGCGACACCACATAACTGGTAGCATTCGCCGCCGGTGGCCAGTTTAAGTTGACCGTTCCATAACCGCCATACGCCTGCAAACCAGCTGGGGTAGTCGGTGGAAGAGAATTAAAGCTGACATTGTCAATCAATGCCGTGTTCAAAACCGCATTGTTGTGCGAGCAAACCGCCAGTCCAACATTTATACCAGCAGTCAGGCCAAGATTGGTAACCACGCCGAATTTAATCCAGTCACTGCCATCCGGCGACCAATAAGCCGTGAACACGTTGTTGACTTGAGTCAGACGCACCCAATTGGGCACCGTCTGTCCGGCCACATTCAAGGAATAAGTAGTGCCTCCGTTGTTGGTGCGCCAAAGCATTTCGATGCCGGAAGTGGGCGTCACATCCACCGTCACTTGGGGGGAATTTGCCGCGAGGGATGCACGCACCATCACTCCCGCTTTGGCGTAACCAGAAGTATTGGGCACGCTTACGACCCGGGCGCGGATGTCACAATTGGTGTTGCTGGCGGGCAGATTTGTATAAACAAATTGGAAGGCGTCCGCGCCATTCCAAATGTCACTGCCCGAACCGGCCACGATAAATTGTCCGCTGCAACAGCTGGCGCTGCCAGCCACGCCCACCGCGCCCACATCCGCATTTTGCCAGGGCGCGGGCAAAGCTCCACCGGGCAACGCGGCGGCGACCGCCGACGAGGGGAAACCTTCAACGCCTGTATTCGTCACCGTGACCGCATAGTAATAATTTTGACATGAAGAAACCGTTGCATCGGTATAAGTGTTCATTGTCAGCGCAGGAGCGATGATCGTGAACGGGCCGAAGGCGGAATAGGCACGATATAAATTATAGTTTGTGGCCCCGGTCACAAGATTCAAGTTCAAGACAATCTGGCCGTTGTTTGCCGCCGCCGTCAGATTAGTCACATAGAGGCTGGCAATCGGCGACATCTGGGTCATGGCCTGCACTACCATTGAACTTTCAGCTTCCATGCCGGCCACATCGTTGGTCGTGGTGGGTGCCAAAAAGTTATTCCAAGTGATGTTGTAGTCAACGCGCCGGTTGGTCCAGGCCGCCTGACAATTGTTCTCCAACCATTGATAATAGGTCGGCCACAGATTATTTTGGCGCGCAAGGGCGCTTAACCCGCGGTAAAACTGCTCGCCGCCAAAACTGCCGTTGTTCACATAATCCACCGTCATGATGCTGTGGTTGCTAATCACATGATTGGCGACCAGCACGGCATCGTTGTAATAACCGATTTTTCCCGTCAGCCGGTAAAGCGTGCTCGCGGCTTGTTCAATGAGTCCGCTATTGTAAACATTGTCCGACTGACTAAAACCCTTGTAGCCGACGCCTTCATAAACCGCGCCGGTCGCCGGGTTGAAACAATTGCAACGCGCCCAGGCATAAATCTGTTGCGCCTTCGTCAAGTAGTAGGAATTTCCCGAGGCCTGATAAATCATGCAGGCGGCAATGGCCATGGTCCAGTTGCTCAAGCCGCCCTTGTTGCCGGAAGACTGGTTGCGGTCATCCATCAATTCCCATATCCCGCCGTCAAAGGTATTATCCCAGCCGCGGTTGTATGCCATGTTCCAATTGTTGGTGGCGACACTTAAAAAACTAGGGTTGTTCGTGATCAGATAACCATTGACGCAGGCGATCACCGACCAGGCAATGTCATCATCCCAGGTATCCCACGACCAGAGCGTGCCGTTATTGCTGATAAAATGGGTGACAACGGAGTTTACAAAGGCCTTGCGGTCCGTCCCGTGATTTTTATTGTAGGCATCTTCCGTCCCCCAAATCATATAAGCCTCCCCCCAAAGATATGCCTCGCCCCGGTTGGTCAGGGTATTCACAAAATAAGAGCCGCCGGTGGAATTGGAGTTCACCACATAAGCCGCGATCCAGCCCGCATAAACGGTGTCGGCATTGGTGTAATTTTGAGCGGAGGCCTGGTTGACCGGCAGCAAAGCAGCAGCCAGCACAAAGACTCCGCATATCAAGCCGCGAAAAGATTTTGCGAACATAATATTTTTTTTGTCAACGATATCCACCAGCTATATCCAGAGTCTTGTCCTCAAGTTCTCACACCCTTTCAAGCTTATTTTTGGGGACGGACAGTGCGTGCCAATAATAATTTGGCCAGAGGTTATTGAGATTGGTATATTCCACATGACCGTCAGCCAAGGACATGTTAATGCCGCCTGGAAAAACGGTGGTGGCCATGACACCCGTAACGACGGGAGTCGCCTTGGGATTGGCCCACCTGATGAACCTATATTTTTCAAATAAAGCCAGGCATTAAGCATATAACTACCACTATTGTCTACCGAAGTAGACATCCATGGATGCCTGGTAGTTCTCGGCACACTGCCACCGCTGACGGCAGAACTTATATTGGCAGCAGGAATGTTATTAGTCGTGGCTACCGGATAAAAGCGAATCTTCGCCACTCGGGACTGATAAGCCAGCAGACTGAGCTGCCAGCAATTATTATTATTGTCGTCAAAATTAAACGGCCCAAAGTCGCCGGTATACATGGATTTCATAAAAGATTGTTTAAGATCGCAAATGCGACTTTGACTGTCTGTCCTGGTTGATCCGAGTATTGGCCAACTACGCCTTCACTATCGTCAATCTTGCTATAATATAACTCTGTCATCGGTCACATTGATATAAATTGCTTGGATGGCAGCGTCAACCCAATAACGCTGCCACCCAGACCGAATCACCCCTAATCCGGTCTTGGTGACGGAACCCAAACCGCCACGAAGCTCTTAACGTTCTAAAAAAACGGCCACCTGTCGCCGCACGCCGGCTCAGTGAAATTGCCAGCACCCGCCTCGCATTAGGCAGCCCAAATGCAACAAAATCCGGCCCGGCGTTTTTTGCGCAAGCTGTATTTTAATCATTGTCATCATATAAGATGCAACATCGCAGCCAATAGCCTCATATGATCATTAATCATGCATATTACAAATTCAGTTCAACCGATTGAACCGGCCGGGGCTTGTCAACACCCCGGCCGATTTTACGAAACTACATGCCACACTCGATCATGGTATCTCAACCCGGAAGAAACTCTGGGCATTGGTCGGCGACACCGAGTAGCGTGACCAAACTCAACTATAACATCCCATGTCTCATGCGCTCACCAGTAGCCCACAGATCCGGGACAAGACCCAATCAGGGGTTTTGGGTGCCGGCATAGTGGCTGGCAACCCAAATCGCATCCAAATTGCCATTTTGTGTGGCGGCTGACTGAGTGGGACATCAACTGTTTTCTTTACTTGGATTTGGATCGTTTGCCCAAGCAATGGTTGCACCATTAAGCCAGTGATGGCTTTCAGCATGGCCGTCGCAAAAGTTAAAATCAGCCGAGGTTATATGAAATGGTGCAGGCGAATCACTGAATTTTGCTGTCATAAAAGGAGTGGGTGTGGACGGTAAGCCATAGTCTTGCATAAACCAAGATCCAAGATTTTCACCCCGCATATCAGCTCCCTCTATCCAGATCCATTTGTCGCTGGGCCGATTGATTCCGGTTCGCTTGTATATTTCTTGTTTGGCAGGTCTGCTTTCTCCATTCCAAAATGTCGAGCCAGAATAGCTGTCCCAAGCATAACTAACACCGCCCAATAGGTAACGCTTATCACCTGGGCAATGGACAGCATCGGGATTGGCGCAGTATTTGAAAAGCGGTCCATCAGTAGTGGCCGTTGGTTTTTTAAAACCCATTTCTGTCATATACTTTTTCCAGTCATCTGAGCCTATGACCATGCCTGGAGGCGCGGGTTGGACAACTTGGCTGTTAAAGCTAAATTGGAAGCGCCATGAAATGCCTTCAGGTGGCGCGGTTCCTGGTCCGGTTGAACTATAAGTGCTCAAATTGACCAGCAAATCGTTATTGTCATCGGAATACATGACCCACGCTAGACCCAACTGCTTTAAATTACTTAAACAGGCAGCAGACGTGGCTTTCTGTTTAGCTTTGCTCAAAGCGGGTAGAAGCATGGCTGCCAAAATGGCAATGATGGCGATGACCACAAGCAATTCAATCAGGGTAAAGCCAGTGGCAAGAGAATTGCGATGACAGGGAGTTGGTTTTTGATTATGGGCTGAATTCATATGGGCAAATTCGATGTGGGTTAATTTTCAGGCGACAGAATATTACCCAACTCAGATTTGCTATTCATATAGGCATTTTGGCCTATTGGGCTTTGCACATTAGCAGGTAAACTGTTGTAAAATGTGTTCCCAATTTATATTGTTTTAATGTCTAAAATACTCTTCACAAACCTAAATTTGCCAATGGTTTTATTAGTTTTAGCCGGTGTCTTATTAGGTTGTAATCCAGACATATGTGCTGCGGAATCCAGTCCGCCGCGCGAAGGCTGCTTCTGGATTTTGGCTGGAAATTCTATCTGGGCAATCCATGGGGCGATGTAATTAATCTGGCCAAAGCGGGTGACAACGGAGGGCCGGCAAGCCTGATTTTTCCGATACCGATTGGGGCACGGTTGATTTGCCGCATGACTGGGCGGTGGCGCTGCCGTTCGATCGCAGCGCTGACGTCAACCACGGTTCCAAACCGATTGGACCGGGGTTTGAGACAAACGACATCGCGTGGTATCGGCGCAGCATTGAATTGTCCCAGGCAGATGACCAGGGTTCTATGACCGGATGGTATGTCTTCAATGCCATGGGCATATTTCCTTACTCGCCCGCCGATCCAGAATATATCGTCTCGGTGCCGCTTTTCGACAAAATCGCCATCACCCTTGGCAATGGCAAGACCTTCACCATCGTCAAAAAAAGCAAAGGCACGAACATAGATAAAATCACCATCGGCGGCAAACCGCTCGAAGGATGGTTTGTCAGTTACACCGATATGCTGCAAGGCAAGGAACTGGATATTTATTTGAAATAGCCAAGAATTGTTTCTTTGATTATTGCTATTTCTGATCCCAATTTTTCACCTTCAACTTCAGCGTGTAAACACTCGTGCGGGCGGCCATGAACAGGGTGTCGTGTTCCTTGCCGCCGATGGCGATGTTGGCCGGCTGCTGGCCATTGGGCGCCGGGATGTGCTCGATCAGTTTGCCGGTCTGGTCGAACACCTGAATTCCGTTCTGGGTGCAATAAATATTGCCCTGATTGTCCATCGTCATCCCATCGGAACCGGCGTTGCACAACAGGGTTTTGTTTTTTAGCGAACCATCTTCCTGAATGTCATATTTCCAAGTCTTATGGGCGTTAATATCGGCGGCGTAAAGAGTCTTACCATCGGGCGTTCCGCCAATGCCATTGGGCATTATAAAATCGTCAATGACGCGCGTCAGGGTTTTGCCATCGGGCGTGAGATAATAAACGGCCCGCTTGTCTTGCTGCGGGGTGGCGTGTTCCGGTCCCCACCACGGACGATGGTAATAGGGATCGGTCAGATACATTCCACCGTTGGGCAGCACCCACACGTCGTTGGGGCCATCCAGCAGCTTGCCATTGTAATCCTTGATAAGGACGGTCACTTTCTTGTCAGGAGTGATGCGCCAGAGCTGGTTGTGTTCGTCGGCACAGGTGATCAGGTCGCCGTTGGGGGCAAATCGCTCGCCGTTGGAGCGGCCGGTCGGCTCCATCCAAACGGTGATTTTGTGGTTGTCCGCCGACCAGCGCAGAATCTGGCCGCCCGGCTCGTGATTCTGGTCGGTGAAAAAAACATTGCCATCCGTGTCGGCAGTGCAGCCTTCCGTGAAGCCGTAACCGGTGGCAACCTTTTCCACTTGGGCGCCATCGGCAATGACCGGGCTGCTGACTGGATTGGTGGCCAGAATCTGGGACCGGGCCGGCGGAGTAGCGGTGCCCAGTAATAAAACTAACAAGGCGAGTTCAAGCGGGCGGTGTTTCATATTGGAAATGGATTTGTGCATAAACATTAAAGCGTGACGACATTTTTCAACACTACTGAATCTATCTTGATTAAGCAACCGCTGCCCCATGACTTTGGATTACGATTTTGGCCGATTCCAAGCCATCAGCGAAAACCTCAAGCTCGATGGTGCCCGCATTTTTCGTAGCTTGAACAATCGCCAGGCATAGGCCATTAAAGGCGCTACGCGTGGCAGCTTCGGGAGAATCGGGCTTGTCGGCCTCGTGGCAGCCCGGATCGCCATTGCCGACCCCGATGATTTTTCCCACGCCAGACAATTTGAAAGTCAACTTGTTTCCTGCCGTCGGCACCATGCGTCCTTGCGCGTCTTGAACTTCAATGGTCACCGATGAAACGTCCTGGCCATCGGCCACCAACGTGCTTTGGCTGGCGCGCAATACGAGCTTCGCCGCCGCACCGGTCGTCTCGCGCCGATCCGTCAAAACAACTTTTCCGTTCTTGCTTCCCCGCACTTCGATCGTTCCCGGTTGATAAGTCGCTTTCCACAGTAGATGCAAATTGCGTTCCACTTTCTGCGCGCCAAGGCTTTGGCCATTCACGAAAAGCTCAACGCTGTCCAAATTCGTATAGCACCAGACCTCAATCTCCTGGCCTGCTTTGCCGTTCCAATTCCAGTGCGGAAACAGATGCAAGACCGGCTCGGAACCCCACCACGATTTGTAGTAGTAGAAAATGTCCTTGGGAAAACAGCAGGTGTCCAAAATGCCCGACTGCGCATTGACCGAAACCAGATCGTAAGGGCCGGGTTCACCGCGATAATCAATGCCCGACCACGCAAACCCACCGGATAAAAACGGACGCGCATCATAGATTTTCCACCATTCCTCCGCCGCACCGTTGGCCGGACGCGCATGGCCGCGCGCCGGATCATCCACATAAATCCCGCGCGTGCCATGACCGTTGGAAATCTCCGTGCCAATGCAGGGCAAGTGCGGAAATTCCTTGTGGAAGCGGTCAACGTCCGCGGCCAAAGGCCAGCCTTTTTTGTTCACCTTTTCGTC
>CAJAQO010000079.1 GCA_903944085.1 uncultured Verrucomicrobia subdivision 3 bacterium | reverse complement strand
TGCGTGACTGGCTGCAAATTACAAATCTTTCCCGCCGAGACAAATTATGATCCCGCCGACCGGTTCTTCCCGCGCGATGACCAGCGACCAGCGATCATCCACTGGATTTGCAAAAAACCCAAACTCGGACGCCGATATGTGGCTGCGGATGATTACCGCAAATTATTTCTCAAAATGACGGGCCGAAAGAAATGTCTGGGAACCCGGCTCTTCATTGAGGATTTTATGGTCTGGTTCAACCGGCACCAACGCTCCATATTCCGCCGAATCAAACGCCGTTGACTAAAAATTTATGCACGAAAACAGCCTGCTCCTGTTCAAAAAATATGCGCTGCCGCAATTTGCCGCCGGAATGAAAGTCCTTGAAATCGGCCCCGATGCGTTTCCTTCAACCTATCGGAAATTAATTCCCATTCAGGACCTGGTTTGGGAAACCCTGGATATTTTCGACTCGCCGCAGTTGACGTATTCCAAAAGCGACATTTACCATTTCCCGATTCCGGCAAATCAATTTGACATGGTGTTGTCCGGTCAGGTGATTGAACACGTCAGCCATATCTGGCGCTGGATGCCTGAACTGGCACGCATCACCAAACCCGGCGGACTGGTCATCACCATCAATCCCATCAGTTGGCCCTATCACGAAGCGCCCATCGACTGTTGGCGGATTTATCCCGAAGGCATGAAGGCGTTGTGCGAAGATTCCGGACTGGTGGTGGAAAAATCATTTTGGGGCTCCTTGGAATCGCCGGATGTCCGGCACGTCGTTCCGGGACGATCCCTGCAACACCAGCCCAAGATATTAAAAATATTTTCACCCATCCTTGCCCGGTTCGGTGGTCGAGTGGAAAAATCATTTGATAATATCACCATCGCCCGCAAACCCAAGTCATGAGCCTCAAGCGCCTTCTGAAATCCGTCGTCCGCGATCTGCTGCCTTATGCCGGGCTGGATTTCCACACGCAACACGGATTGCACCTCTACGTTCCCGACCGCGGCGCGTGGAGTTCGGCGGGCGAAGTTTTCTTTACCCGCGTTTATGACCCATTTTATCCGCATCTCCGTGGCGTCCGCCGCTGGGTGGATCTGGGATGCAACCACGGTTTTTTTTCCTTCGGCCTGCTGGACCATCTGTCTCGGCTGAAAAACAAACTGCCCGCCACCGACGTTTTTTTAGGCGACGCGAATGAAATTTGCGTGGCCCGCGTGCAGGCGATGATTGACCACAATGCGCTCGGCGCGCACTGGTGTTGCCAGCATGTCGTCATCGGCCCGCCCGGCACCACCGTCAGTTTTCAGCAGCACAAGGATTCACTCGGCTCCAATATTTTCGGCCAGGGCCGCAGCCGGCGTTTTTTCCGCTATCCCGTCACCGACATCACCACCCGCTTGGCCGGCGAAGCCGAGCTTTTCGACCTGATCAAAATTGACATCGAGGGCGCGGAGAAATTTCTGTTTGAACATCACCTTGGTTTGCTAAAAAAATTCCGCTTCGGCCTGTGCGAATGGCATGCGCCAACTTTTTCCGGATCGGAACTCCGCACGCGCCTTGAACAATTGAACTGGCGGGTGCTTGAATTGCGCTCGCAAGGAATTGATTACGACGTGTCCGGCGGCGATTCTTGGGACTCGCCCATGGGCATGGTGCTTTGGGAAAATCCTGAGCCGGCACTTTAAGCCGCCGCCAACCTCCCAAGCGCAATGTCGCCTTGCAAAAACATCCTGCTCATCCGCCTCAAAGCCATCGGCGACGTGGTGCTGACCCTGCCGGCCGTCAATGTCGTGCGCGACAATTTTCCCGCCGCCAGCATCACCGTTCTCACCTCGAAAGAAAACATCCCGCTGCTGCAAGGTTTCCGCGCGGTGGACGAGACGGTTGCGCTGGATCGCGCCGTGTTCCGCACCGGCAATCCGCTGAAGGTCGTCCCGGAATTTTTCCGGCTGATCCGCCGGTTGCGCGCCGGCAAGTTCGACCTCGTCGTGGATTTGCACGGCTACGGCGAAACCGGCTGGCTGACGCGGCTCACCGGCGCGCCGCAACGATGGGGCGAAGTGTATCGCGCCGGCCGCGGCTGGGCATACACGCGCAAAATCGAACCCGGCGCGGCGATGCACCCCGCCGATTGGCACTTGTGCGTGCTAAAACAGTGCGGCCTGAAAACGGGCGCGGTGCGCAATGAATTTGCGCTGCCACCGGCGGCGCTGGCGGCGGCGCGAAACTGGTTTGGGGAACACCAACTGGATCCGGCCAGGCCGACCAGCTATGTGCAACCGTTCACCAGCGGGCCGCACAAAAACTGGCCATTGGAAAAATATCTTGCCGTGGCCCGGCACTGGCAGGCGGCCGGCATGCAAATCATTTTGGGCGGCGGTCCGGCGGACCGTGCCGCCCTTGAACCTGCGCGGCAGGCTGGCTTCGCGGTTTCCGCCGGCGTGCCTTTGCTCGTCACCGGCGGCCTCATGCAATTGTCCTCGCTGGTGCTCGGCGGCGACACCGGAACCTTGCATCTGGCGGTCGCGCAAGGCAAACGGGTGTTGATGCTGCTGCACCAGATTGCCCCCGCCAGCCCGGTTCCTTTCCAGCATCCGGGCTGGGTGCTGGCGGCCAAATCGGGAAACATTGCGGATATTTCCGTGGCCGACGTCAACGCCGCCATCGCCGGAATTTTCAATTCACCCGCCGGTAATGTTTCTTGCTGAACTGCCGGCCGAGCAGATTTTCCAGCCACAACATCCGCCGGTGTTTTTTTTCGCGCGCAGTGGGCCGGTAATTCGGGTCGGCCGGAAAAATCCCCGCCGCTGCCGGCAGCCAATCCTGCACCGCCTGCGGATGCGTGCCGGAAAATAATTTCAGCGCGGCGGCGTCAATCTGGGAATACTTCACCGGCGTCAGCGTCCGGTTGTTCCAAAATTTGAGCACGCTCGCCGACTTTAAATTCATCTGCGCCTCGCTGCGCACCCAGCCGTAATGGTAAATCGTCGCGCCCGTGTGCGCGGCGCGGGGGTAGCGCGATTTTTTGTGGTCGGTCACCACGTTGAAAAACAGCGCCTCGCTCGACCACACCGGAATGGTGTTGCGGATGATGCGCACTTCGCTGCGATACCAGCCGGGCGACCAGGCAATGGTGTTTTTGTTCCCGTAAAAATGCAGGTAGTCAAACGCCAGCGCCTCCACGCGCTCGTCGTTCAGATATTTTTCCATCGCCGTGCGGATTTTCGGCAAATCGGCTTCGTGCAGCACCTCGTCGGCTTCGAGATAAAAAGCCCAGTCGCCGGTGCAATTGAAGAGCGCGATGGATTTCTGCTGGCCATAGACGAAACCTTTCACGCTGTAATCGGAGCGGAGGTTTTCATTCCATTGCGTCGGAATGACGCGAATTTTGGCGTCGCCGATTTCGCGCAGCATTTTTTCCGTGTCGTCGTCGCATGGGCCGAGTGCGATAACGAATTCATCCACCAGCGGCAAAATCGAGCGGATGGACGCGACGAACGGATAGCCGAGCCGCTGGCCGTTGCGCAAAAAGGTGAACCCGCTGACTTTCATCGGCCAAGTTTCAAGTTTCAGGTGTGAAGTTTCAAGCAAATGCGGCGGGGCGACAAATCTATGTTTTCCCGGAGGGACGAGTTCCACGAGTCCCAAACTGAATTCGATTGGGGACTCGTGGAACTCGTCCCTCCGAATCAATCACCGAGCAGCTTTTTCAAGTGCGCCCGCGCCGCCTCTTCGCGCGTCAATTTCACTTCCTTCGGCTCCCATTTGCGCCGGATGAATTCAAAGTATTCGCAGAAGTTGCCAAGGTGTTTTTCCAGCACCAGCTCGGCGCGGCGTTCGCGGCACTGCTCCGCCACGCGCGGATCGTAGCTCTGGCAGTTCAAGCACACGCGCAGGTCGGCGCGGCATTTCATGCACACTTCGCCGCGGCCGGGATTGCCGGAGATAGTCCAAGGTTCACCGCAGTTGTGACAATGACGAGTTAAAGACATTTGCGATTGGCGATTTGCACGCCGCACATTTTAGCCTCGTAAATCGTAAATCGTAAATCGTAAATTAAGAAAAATGAATCACGCCTTTCGTGCCCTGACCATCGCCGACTACGATGGCGTGCGGCGGCTTTGGCAGAACACGGAAGGCGTGGGCCTGAACGAATCGGACCGCCGCGAAAACATCGCTTCGTTTTTGGATCGCAATCCGGACTTGAGTCGCGTGGCGGTCGGCGGCGATGAAATTGTCGGCGCGGTTTTGTGCGGGCATGATGGGCGGCGCGGCTATTTGCATCATCTGGCCGTTGCCAAAACCCATCGCCGGTTGGGCATCGGCAAACAGCTCGTCGCCGCCTGTCTGGCCGACCTCGCGCGGCAGGGCATTTCCAAGTGCAATATTTTTCTGTTTGCGGACAACGCCGTCGGCGAGGCTTTTTGGCAACACCATGGCTGGGCCAAACGCGCCGGTCTCCAGGTGATGCAAAAAAGTCTCATCCGCGCGGCCCAAAATTGCGGCTGCTGAATTTGATGAAAAAAATTCTCGGCCCCATTTTCTGGCTGCTGCTCGCGCTCGCGGGCGCGTGGGCTTATGCCACGCTGGCGTTCCGGCGCGACGAACCGGTCAATTCCGGTTTTCTCATCATCGCCGCCGTCTGCACCTACGCCATCGGCTACCGGTTTTATTCCAAATGGATTGCGCTACGCGTGCTCGGCTTGGACAACCGCCGGGCCACGCCTTGCGAAGTCCGCGACGACGGCAAGGATTTTGTCCGCACGAATAAATTTATTTTATTCGGCCACCATTTCGCGGCGATTGCTGGTCCCGGCCCGCTCGTCGGCCCGGTGCTGGCGGCACAATTCGGCTATCTGCCCGGCGCGCTGTGGATTTTGATTGGCGTCGTCCTCGGCGGCGCAGTTCAAGATTTTGTGATTTTATTTTGCTCGATGCGCCGCAACGGCAAATCGCTCGGCGAAATGGTGAAGGAAGAATTGAATGCGCCCGCCGGTGCCATTTCCGTTTTGGCGATTCTTGCGATTCTCGTAATTTTGCTTGCGGTATTGGCGCTGGTCGTCGTCCGTGCGCTGGCCGAAAGTCCGTGGGGCGTGTTCACCGTCGGCGCGACGATTCCCATCGCGCTGTTCATGGGCGGCTACATGCGGTTTCTGCGAACCGGCAAAGTTCTCGAAGCCACCGCGCTCGGCGTCACGCTGCTGCTGCTCGCGGTTTGGGGCGGCAAACTGGTTTATGAAAATGCGCATTGGTCGCAGGTGTTCGGCCTGCGCGACATTTCGCTCGCGTGGATCATCATCGGCTACGGGGTCATTTCCAGCAGCCTGCCGGTGTGGCTCATGCTCGCGCCGCGCGATTATTTGAGCACGTTCATGAAACTCGGCACGATTCTCGCGCTGGCGCTGGGAATTCTCTGCACGCTGCCGCATCTGCAAATGCCCGCCATCACCCAATTCATTGATGGCTCCGGCCTCGTCGTTGCCGGCAAAATTTTTCCGTTCTGCTTCATCACCATCGCGTGCGGTTCCATTTCCGGTTTTCACTCGCTCATCGCCAGCGGCACCACGCCGAAAATGATCACGCGCGAAAATTACGCGCGGCCCATCGGCTACGGCGCGATGTGTTTTGAATCGTTCGTCGCCATCATGGCGCTCATCGCCGCCTGCACGCTCGATCCGGGCGTTTATTTGAGCATGAACGTCAAAGGCGACCCCGCCGCGACCGTCGCCAAAATCAACGCGCTGAATTTTCCCGTCACCGTTGACCAGATGAATTTGCTCGCGCATCAGCTCGGCGAAAAAACTTTGTTCGGCCGCACGGGCGGCGCGGCGACGCTGGCGGTGGGCATGGCACACATTTTTTCCAAGGCCGTCAATGGCCGCTGGCTCGATCTCTGGTATCACTTCGCCGTGATGTTTGAAGCATTGTTCATTTTGACGACGCTCGACGCCGGCACACGCGTTGGACGCTATTTGCTGCAAGGCGTTTTGGGCAAAGTATGGAAACCGCTGGGCGATCCGAAAAACTTTTTTGCCACGCCGATTGCCGCCGCGCTGATGGTCGGCGCGTGGGGCTATTTTTTGATTCAAGGCGTGCGCGATCCGCTCGGCGGCATCAACTCGCTGTGGCCGCTGTTCGGCATCGCGAATCAAATGCTCGCTGCCATCGCGCTGTGCTTCGGCACGACGATTATTTTGAAAAAGCAGCTTTTGGCGGAGTCCAAAGTCCAAGATCCAAAGTCCAAAGTCGGAAGACCGGCGCTGGCGCTGATTACTTTGATTCCGCTCGTCTGGCTGCTGGCAGTGACGTTCACAGCGGGCGCGGAAAAAATCTGGAGCGCCGACCCGCGCATCGGTTTTTTGGCGCAGGCAAATGCCTTGTCTGAAAAGCATTTTAACCTAGCCACCCAATTAAAAGCGGATACCGCTCATCAGCCGGATGTAACAGCCATTGAAACTCAACTCCCCGTCATCCGAAAACAATGGTTTAACAACATTCTTGATGCGTGCGTTGCTGGCAGTTTTCTGGTTTTAGTAGCGACCATTGTTTGCTTAAGCATCCGCGAATGGATTCTACTTTTGGCCAAACGCAAGCCGGCGGTGCTGCACGAAACCGCGCCGGTCTGGCTGCCGGATTATGCGCTGAAAGAATCCGGCCCGAATCTTCGCAGCGCGGCGGGTGCGGCGGCCATAGCGCTGGGCGTGGCCAAAGAACTTTCCGGCGAAACGCAGTTTGAACGCGCAAAACAGCAGACCTGCGCCTGCGAGCCGCACAGCGACCAGAAAATTTTCACACAAGTCACGGAAGCAAAATTCAACGGCATCCGGCGATGCTGCTAAAATAGTTGCAGGTTGCTGGTTGAAAGTTGCAAGTTAAACCCACAGCGTGCGATCCTTGAACCTGCAACCTGCAACTTTCAACATGAAACTTGGAATTTTTGGCGGTTCGTTCGACCCGGTGCATCTCGGCCATCTGCTCGTCGCGCAGGCGGCGATGGAGGAACTGGGTTTGGACCGGCTTTTTTTTATTCCGGCGGCGCAGTCGCCGTTCAAACCGGAAAACAAGCCCGCGCCGGACACCGTGCGGCTGCAATGGCTCCGGCTGGCGCTCGCCGGGAAAACGCAATGCGAAATTGACGAGCAGGAAACCCGGCGTGGCGGCATTTCCTACACGGTGGACACGCTGCGCGATTACGCAAAAAAGTTTTCCGGCGCGGAACTGTTTTATCTCATCGGCGCGGACAATGTGCCGAAGCTCAACGAATGGCGCGAGCCGGCGGAACTGGCGCGGCTGGCGGAGTTCGTGGCCATTCCGCGGCCGGGCGGCCCGGCGGCAGTTTTTCCCGCGCCATTTCGCGGGCGGAGGCTGCGCGGTTTTCCGTTCGGCGTGTCGTCCTCGGAAATCCGCGCGCGGGTGCGGAGGGCCTTGCCGATTGACAATCTGGTGCCGGCGGCGGTTGCCGAAGCCATTCGCAACGGACAACTTTACGTTTAAAACATGGCGTCTCCGGCTGGTTTTGAAATTTAACCATGTTCATTCGTGTCCATCTGTGGTTTAATCCTTCCCGTAAATATGGAATCCAAAAAACTGGCGCAGCTTTGCCGCGATTTCGCGGACAATAAAAAGGCCGAAAACCTCACCGTGCTCGACGTGCGCAAGCTCTCGTCGGTGACGGATTATTTTGTCATCGCCACCGGCACGAGCCAGCCGCATCTGCGCGCCATCGTGGAGGAGATCCACAGCAAGCTGCGCGATGAACATGATTTGCGCCCGTCACGCACGGACGGCATGGCTTCCGGCGCGTGGGTGGTGCTGGATTATTTCGACGTGATCATCCATGTGATGCACACCGAGACGCGCAAACGCTATGACCTCGAAGGTCTGTGGGGCGATGCGCGGCCGCTCAAGCCGGCAAAAAAAACGGCCCCGCGAAAAAAAGCGGCGGCGAAAAACTGATTTTCATTTCGTTCAAAATTTGCACTGCGCGCCCAGCGAAATGAGCTGGTGATTGAACTCGCGGTTTTCCGGTTCAGCGATGTCGTCTTCGCCGTTGCGGCCCCAGTCGAAGGCGTAAGTGGCATTCACGCTTAGGTGTGAATTGATCATGTAGCCGAGGCCGGCGCTGGCGGTGTATTGCAAATCTTTTCGGTTGCAGGTTGAAAGATTTCCGCTGGTAAAATCCCAAGTCAAAAGCCGCGCGCCCAAATCAACCCCGAGTTTGCTCGTGAGCTTCCGGTGATAGCTCAAATCGTAGGTGCTGTCGAAATACGGCACTTTGCCGAGCGTGGAAAGCCATTGCCACTGCTTGTATTTGAAGGTCAGCGAATCCGCCGACGTGAATTTCGCCGTGAGCAGCGCTTCGCCGTAATATTTCACGGGATTCAAATCATTCACCGGCGTGGTGTGCGTGGCGGAATCGCCTTCGTAATTGCGGAAATCCGGCCCGCCCTGGATTTTTACGTCCAGCCATTTCCACGGACTGCCTTCGAGGCCGAGCAGCACGCGTTGATAATCGTTGGGCGAACTGTAAGGCGAAAAAGTGAACTGCTCCTGCTCCTGATGTCCGCAGCGATAGCCCAGCGTCACGGCCAGCGACGAAGTGATTTTATAGCCGGCATCCGCGCCGCCGTTCACGTCGTAGCGGTCCGCATAATTTTGATAGCCGGTCGGCGTGGTGGCCGGCGCGGGATTCAATTTTTCCGTCATCCAATCGCAATACAGCAACGCCGCCGTCGGCCGGATGAACCAGTTGCCGAGATTGAATTGCGCCGCGAAATTTGCCTTGTCCTGAATTTGCTCGCGCCGGTCGCGGTCGGCCACCGTGGAAAAAGCACTTAAAAATCCGCCGGGATAAACCGGTGCAATATCGCTGCCGTCAACATAAGTAAAATTATTGTCCGCGCTGACGGAAACGGAATCCGTCCCGGCCTTGAGCGCCGTGGAAAATTTTTGCGCGTTGTAGCTTTCCGAATCCTGATCGTGAAACGTGACAAAATCCGGCGCGTAGGCCAGCGACAGGACTTGCAGCGTTTTCTCGTCGCCGAGCAGCGGCGCGAAATTCACGTCAACTTTGGGCGAGGCGGTCGTGATCCAAGAGGATCGGTCTTTCACGGCGGCCACAAAACCGGCGGCCACGGTGTTGGGCACGTTTGCGCCGGAAAGGAAGACGTTGTTGTCGTAACTTTCCTTCACGCCCACGGAAGCTTCCGTCAGCCAAGCCGGCCGCTGAAAAGAATTCGTGTTGGTCGTCTCGGCCGCATTAATGTTCCACGCGCCGGATAAAATGATTCCGGCCGCGGTCAACTTCGAGAAATTTAATGTTGTATTCACGTCCGACACATTTTAACCATTGCCAGACCTCGGCGATGGACGTTTTTTAGCTTAAACAACTCATTTTTTGCAGTATTTGCCGAATTGAAATGAATCCGGCTGCCCGGCCGCGAATCGGCCCAATCCTTTCCATCAATTTTGCAAATTGACCAACAAGTCCGCGATTGCTAGGCTTTCCGTCCGTTCCAAACGGTTTTTATGCGACATACCATTTCAGTTTTGGTGGAGAACAAGTTCGGCGTGCTCACGCGCGTGGCCGGGCTGTTCAGCGGGCGCGGCTACAACATTGACTCGCTCAACGTCGCGCCCACGCACGACGCCACCAGCTCGCGCATGACCATCGTCACGCACGGCGACGAGGCCACGGTGGAACAAATCGTAAAACAGCTCAACAAGCTGCCCGACGTGCTCAAGGTGCAGGATTTCAGCGAGGGCGAATACGTGGACCGCGAGCTGGTGCTCGTGAAGGTCGGCGTGGATTCCAAGTCGCGCGCCGAGGTGATGCAGATCACGGATATTTTCCGCGCCAAAATCGTGGACGTGCAGCCCAAGTCGCTCACCATCGAAATCACCGGCACCGACAGCAAAGTGGTGAAATTTCTTGATCTGATGAATTCGTTCGGCGTCTTGGAAATCACTCGCACCGGCAAGGCCGCGATGCCGCGCAAATAATTTTGCTGGCTATCAACTCTCAACCAAAAACCACTAACTAAATTTTATGTCCAAAGTCTATACCGACAAAGACGCCGATCTCGGCGTGTTGAAAAACAAAACGCTGGCGATCCTCGGCTTCGGCTCGCAGGGCCACGCCCACGCGCTCAACCTCAAAGACAGCGGCCTCAAGGTCATCATCGGCCTTTACGAAGGCAGCAAGTCCATCCCGGTCGCGAAGGAAAAAGGTTTCAAGGTCGTCACCACCGCCGAAGCGGTGAAGCTGGCCGACGTCATCATGGTCGCGCTGCCCGACACCAAGCAGGCCAAGTGCTACAAGAAAGACATCGAGCCGAATCTGACCGCCGGCAAGACACTGGTTTTCTCGCATGGCTTTTCAATCCATTTCAAAACGATTGTTCCGCCAAAAAACGTGAACATCATCATGGTCGCGCCGAAAGGCCCCGGCCACACCGTTCGCCGTCAATACACCGAAGGCAAAGGCGTTCCGTCGCTCATCGCCGTTTATCAAAACCCCGGCAAGGATGCGAAAAAGATCGCGCTCGCTTGGGCCAAAGGCATCGGTGGCACACGCGCCGGCGTCATCGAAACGAATTTCAAGGAAGAAACCGAAACCGATTTGTTCGGCGAACAGACCGTGCTCTGTGGCGGCGCGAGCGCGCTCGTGCAGGCCGGATTTGAAGTGCTTGTCGAAGCCGGTTACTCGCCGGAGATGGCTTATTTCGAATGCTTGCACGAACTCAAGCTCATCGCCGATTTGATGAACGAATCCGGCATCAGCGGCATGAGGTTCTCGATTTCCGAAACCGCCAAGTGGGGCGACGTGAGCGTTGGCCCGAAGATCATTGACGGCAGCGTGAAGAAACGCATGGCGGCGGCGTTGAAGGATATCCAGTCCGGCAAGTTCGCCAAAGACTGGGTCAAGGAATATGAAGGCGGCTATAAACGCTACAACGCGCTGCTCAAAAAAGGCGAACAGCATCCGATCGAAAAAACCGGGGCCAAGCTCCGCGCGCTCATGCCGTGGATGGGCAAGAAAAATATCAAAGGCGCGCAAGCAGCTTATTGATGATTTGCGATTTTCGATTTCCGATTGAAACACCAAAGCCGCTGGATTTTTCCAGCGGCTTTTGGATTTCAGTATCTGTGTTTCATCTGGAAATCTTCGTTTGGGGTCGTGCGTCAGGAGGGTTCGTTTCAAAACGCTTTTGCCGGTGCCCGGTTCTCGGTGTATGCTTACGTCCGATCATTTAGAATAAATAAATGAAGTCCAAACTGAACTGGTTTGTCTCGCCGAGGCAACTGATTCTACAGCTTTTGATAACCGTGGTCATCGTCGCCGCCGCCGAACCGGCGACCACACTTCCGCCCGCTGCGCCGGTTTATGACCTCGTCTTTGTGGGAGACAGTATTACCTACGGGGCAAATTTATCCGCCCCGGACGCAGAGGCACCTCCGGTGCGCTGTGTGCAGAGTCTCCTTGAGCGCTACCAAGTGCAGTTGCAAATGTCGAATCAGGGACACGGCGGCCATACCACTGTTGACTGGCTGCCCTCGACCAATTCATCATCCGACTTCCAGTGCGCCCTCGCGGCGGCGGCGGGGCTGGAGTCGAACTCGCCCGGGCCATTGATTTTTTCCATCATGCTTGGCGCCAATGACAGCGCCCAAAGAGGACCGAAGGGTTCGCCCGTTTCGCCCGCCAGCTATCGGCACAATTTGCAATCGCTCGTGGACGGATTCCTCGGCAGTTATCCGAACGCCTTTATCATCGTCCATTACCCAACCTGGTATTCGACGAACGCGGAGAACAGCTCGCTTTACGCGGCCGCCGGGCTGGCCCGCCTGCGAACTTATTTACCGGAAATTGACCGGTTGATTTCTAACTGCGCCACCACCCATCCCCGCCACGTTTTTGCGGGCGACCGGCTGGCATTCGATTACTTCTCGACCAACCATCTCACCAGCCTCACGCCCGAACCCGGAAGGCAGGGAACCTTTTATCTCCATCCCAATCGCGCCGGCGCAGACGTCCTCGGAAAATTCTGGGCTGACGCCATTGCGGCGCAATTGAAGTTGCCCGCCCGCAGACAATCAGAGTAAGCCGATTCCCAGCAACCCCAGTCAATGATAACAGCGTCCTGACGCAGCTTCCTGATGGCGCATCGGCTGTCTGTTCGAAACCGACAATGCCAACCGGATGGTCTTTGCGCGCTTCCCGCTGGCGTGGCTGATGGACTAACAAGATCCGCCGCAGTTGGATAAGAACTGAGATTCACCAACTGCGCCATGTCCCGCCTGCACTTTCAAGAATGTGAGTTCCGTTTTAATCGTCGTCGCGTCTCTTGGTGCGAATAGACTTGGCATTAACGCACAATTATTTCTCCAGGCTGGCGCGCAGTTGCGTGTCAATCTTCAGGATATGTTCCTGAATCCATGAGTGGCAGGCTTCGTGCAGCGTCCGCAGCAACTCCACCCGGTAGCCTTCGGCCGCGCACCGCTGCCGGTATTGACGAAAGAATCCCCGGAAATATTCGTGCGCCCGCAGATTCACCGCGTGGGCGGGACAGCGGTGGCGTTCCATGCACTCCTCTTCCAACTTGAAATGGTTGTCGGCATAGGTTTCCAAAAAATCCACCACCAGCGTCACAAATTCACATTCCTCCTTGGTCGGATTGGTGGTGTTCAACAGTTCGTCCAGATGATTGATGTTGGTGATTAACATCCGGTGCTGGAGGTCAATCTGCTCGGAACCGGTTTCAAACTTGCTGGTCCAAACTATTTGCACGCCCAGCAATGAAGCACTTCAACCCAAAATGTCAAACGGCGAATTCTCTTATTTCTGACGGCATTGCCCAAAGTGAAACTCGCGACTCCTGCCGTAATATCAACGCCAGCGCGTGAGCGTGGCCAACTGCGCCGGTGGCCAGCACGAATAGTTTCTGGCGAGCGCGCTTGACGCGGCTGCGGCCGACGAAGTTTTTTGCCCCTTGGCGGGACCGGGTGAACCCTAACTCAATGTCCAGCACAGTAAATTTTCCGGTTTGGAATTATGAGCCAGAACCGGCCAAACGCGCGACCTGACGTGTCCCGCCCTTTTCCACTCGGCCCACTCACGGCTGTTCCGAATTAAATGCGCTCGAACAAATGTAGGGAACGACAAGTGTTGAAACACCGAACTATTGAGATTCGCCGCGCTGCAGCTTCATTTCATCTGCGCGAGAATCTGATCCGTGATGGCTTTCACCGCCGCTTCGGCGTCGGGGTCGAGGCCGATGGTGGGTTCGCTGGACGTCGTGGCCTGGCTGGTCGCGCCCGGACGCCAGTCGCCGCTGTCACAGAGTTCGCATTCCTTCAGATTGTGGCGCGGGTCCACGAAGCCGAGGCTCTGCTTGATGTTGAGAATCTCCTTCATCTGCGGCCCGGTGAACGTGTTGATGGGCTTGCCGAGCTGGCCCGCCACGACGATGGTGCGGCAGTAGGCTTCGATGATTTCCATGCGCCAGTAGGCTTCCTCGATGTTGTTGTGGCTCCAGGTCACCACGCCGTGATTGGACATGAGAATGGTATTGTAGTCGTCGGTCATGTCGGCAACGAGCTTGCCCATTTCTGGCGAACCGGGCGTGCGATACGGTGCGACGCCGACCGAGCAGAACACTTCGTATTCCGGCAACATGCAGGTGGGCGGCGCCTGACCGACAACCGCGAACGCCGTGGCGTAAGGCGGATGACAATGACAGGTGGCGACGGCCTTGGGCTGCTTCTTCATCATCTGCAAGTGCATCAAAATTTCGCTGGTGCGCTTTTTGGTGCCGCAAAGCTGGTTGCCTTCGAAATCCACGAGGCACATGTCGGATGGCTTGAGCGAGCCTTTGCTCACGAGCGTGGGCGTGCAGATGGCGATGTCCTCGCCGACGCGGATGGCCATGTTGCCGCCGTTGCCGTCCACATAGGCGCGCTTCCAGAGGCGATGGCCCATTTCGCAAATCTGTTCCTTCAAGCTGTGCGCGTAGGGGGAATTAAAAAAAGCTTCGAGTTCTGACTTCGGCGACTTCGACGTGAGCTTCTTGGTGGGCGGAGAAAGCTTGTCGGCTCCGGCAGGCGCGGTGGCGGCTCCGGTGGCGATGGCGCGGGCGCCATTGGTCTCGATGTCCTGCAACAGCTCGCGCGCCGAAGGCGTGACGATGGCGTCGGCGGGAATGCTGACGGCCTGACCATTGCGAATCATTTCCTGAATGTCACGGACACTAATAACTTGGCTCATATAAATTTTAAGTTAACCCTTCCACGGGTTGTAAAACATTTCATCCACCAGCGCGCAATTGATGGCGTCAATCGGCGGCCGCACCGCGAACGGCTGTGCCGCTTCCGCGCCTTCTTCGTAACCAATGATGTCATTCACACCGCCGCCAATGTCGTCATACACGACGAGGCTCGGATCGGTGCCCATGCCCGGCTTGGCGTCAATGCCTTTGGCGTATTGCGCGCGGCTCAACGGGCTGACCACCAGAAAACGTCCGCCCTTGAGCAGATCCACTGACTTGCTCAATGTGACGCGACCGATGACAGTGCCCAATTTCATCAGAAAGTAAGAATGAAGAATGAAAAATGAAGAAGTGAACACACTTGGTTCACGCGCTCAAAACTATTTGTTTCTGCATTCTTCATTCTGCATTCTAAATTCGTTTCCCCGGCTCGTGTTCATCCACAATGCCGACCACCAGCCAACGCGCCGGACTTTTATCCACGCCCACGGCCTTGCGCGCCGCGATGCCATCAGATGAAATGACCACCTGCTGGTGCATGCCCGCGCCGTGCGAATCAATCGCGATCACCGGTGCGCCTTCCGACTCGCCGCCCTTGCCAATCGGCTGGCAGATCACCAAACGCCACGCGTCAAGACTCGGATGTTTCCGGGTCGCCACGATGTTGCCTTCGACGCGGGCTAAAAGCATAAATTAACAACCAAGCAACTAAGTAACGAAGTTTGGGAAACAGTTTTCACCTTTGTTGCTTCGTTTCTTTGTTGTTCAATAAATTCTCAAATTATCCACCATCACACAGCGGCGGACGCGTGTGAACGTGCGGGGATTCGTGATGCCTTCACCCGTCGGCGTGGCGATCGAGAAACTCAGGTAACCTTCGCCGCCAAGACCGAGGCCGCAAGGAGACGCGCCGTTCTTGACAAACAAAGTTGTGTCCAGCGCGCGGGCCATGGCCGTGATGTTTTCGACATCGTGCGAGTGGATGATGGCCGTGTGCTTGTAATTGTGTTCGGATTGCAACGAGCGTTCGATGCCTTCCTCGACGCTCTTGACGCGCACGATGGGAATCATTGGCATCATCTGTTCTTCCTGCACGAACGGATGCATCGCATCGGTTTCGCCGAATAACAATTGCGTGCCGGAGGGTAGGTTGATCCCGGCGGCCTGCGCCAGAAAGGACGGATCCTTGCCGATGTAATCCTTGTTGGTGTGAGCCTGCGCGCAACCGCCGCCCTGGCCGGGCGTAATCGTGAATGCCGCCTTGGTGAGGTTATCCAACTGCGACGGATTCAATTTCACCGCGCCGTTCTCCGCCATTTTCTGCATCAGCTTGTCCGCTACTTGATCGAGCACGAAAACCTGTTTCTCGCCGATGCACAGAAGGTTGTTGTCGAACGCCGCGCCGGAAATGATCGCCTTGGCCGCGCGTGTCGCACAGCACGTATCGTCAACAAAAACAGGCGGATTGCCAGGGCCGGCGCAAATCGCACGCTTGCCGGTCTGCATCGCGGCCTTCACAACCATCGGTCCGCCGGTGACAAGCAGCAGGCGGGTGAATTCGTTTTTGCAAAGTGCATTGAAAGAATCGAGCGTCGGCTTTTCGATGATGCAAACGACGTTTTCAATTCCGGTCTCACGATAAATCGCCTCGTTGTAGGCGCGCACCGCCACGGCGGCGCAGCGAGCCGCGCTCGGATGCGCATTGAAGACAACGGAGTTTCCCGCCGAGCAAATGTTGACGATGTTGCCGCTCAGCGTGGGAATGGAATGCGTGCTGGGCGTGATCGCGCCGACGACGCCGAACGGCGTGTATTCTTCCAGCGTGATGCCGTTGTCGCCGCTGCGGGCGTCGGGGCGAAGCCAGTCCACGCCGGGCACCAGTTTAATCAACCCGAGCTTGGCGATCTTGTGATCGAGCCGGCCGATCTTGGTCTCATCAAATTCAATCTTGCCCCAGGCTTCGGCATTTTTCTCGGCGAGCGCCTTGACGATCTCTTCAATCTTGCGTCGTGCCGCGATGCCTTTTTCTTTGAGCTGCAAAAATGATTCCTGCGCGGCGGCACAAGCTTCTTCCGCCGTCGCGAAGACGCCGAACTTGCCGCGCAAGGCCGGTGCCGCCGCCGATTTCTTCACGCTGCAGCCGCACGAATCCGATTTCGGCGCGGGCGCGGACGGAGCCGGGGACGGTTTGGTGGTCGTGGTGGCGGTGCCGCCGAGTTTGCCCAGCACTTCGGCCACCACGTCACGGATCAAAGTTTCATTCACGGCGCTCATAATTCAATCAACGGTTCTTTGCGCTAAAAATTTCCTTGCCGAAAACATCCACGCTGTCCACGAGGCCGATGACGACGGCGTCCACCGGCGCTTCCTTCATGCCGGGCGCGAGCCGGGCGCTGCTGCCTTGGCAGAATAAAACCAGTTCGCCTTCGCCGGCACCGAGGTTGTCCACGGCCACAATGGTGTTGGCTCCCGGACGGAACTTCGTCGGGTCTTTTTCGTCCACGAGCTGCGGGCGGAGCAGCAACAGTTTGCGACCCGACATGTTCGGGTCTTTCTTGGTGGCGACCACTTGGCCTTCGACTTTGGCGAGGAACATAAATACAAAGGTTGAATGAAGAATTAAGAATGAAGAAACATTTTAGCCGCTGCGCGGCCAGCAGAACGGCACCACGCCATTCTGCATGCTTCATTCATCCTTCTTACTTCTTTTTGGGCAACACCGCTTCCACATCCGCGTGCGGACGGGCGATGACGTGGACGCTGACCAATTCGCCCTTGATGGCTTTGATGGCCTGCGCGCCGGCATCGGTGGCAGCTTTGACGGCAGCGACATCGCCAACTACACACGCGGTGACGAGCGCGTTGCCGACCTGCGTCATGGGGCCGACGAGTTCGACGTTGGCGGCTTTGAGCATCGCGTCCGTGCCTTCAACGAGGGCAACGAGTCCGCGGGTTTCGATCATTCCAATGGCTTGTGGCATAATTTTATTTGTTTGATGGTTGAGAGTTGTCGGTAAATTTAATTTTTCTTCGTTTCCAAAAATCGTTTCGCCTCGCGCGCTACGACGAGTTCCTCGTTCGTGGGAATCACAAAAATCTTCACGGCAGAATCCGCGGCGCTGATGATGGCCTCGGTTGCGCGCGTGGAATTATTTTTCTCCGCGTCAATCTTGATGTCGAGGTTATCCAGGTTCGAGCAAATGGCCGCGCGCATCTCCGCGCGGTTCTCGCCAATGCCGGCGGTGAACACGATGGCGTCGGCTCCGTTTAACTGTAGAAAATAGCTGCCAATCCAATGCCGCGCGCTCGCGACAAAAACATCCAGCGCGAGGGCGGCGTTCGCATTGCCTTTGCTGGCGGCATCAGTGATGTCGCGCACATCGTTGGAAACGCCGCTGATGCCTTGCAAGCCACCTTGTTTACTCAACTGCTTCTGCGCTTCTTCCACGCTGATGCTGAACGTCTTCACTGCGTAAGGCAACGCTTCGGCGTCGAGATCGCCGACGCGATTATTCTGGGGCAAACCGGATTGCGGACTCATGCCCATGCTAGTGCCGATGGATGCGCCGTTCAAAATTCCCGTGACGCTGGAACTGCCGCCGAGATGGCAGGAAATCACACGCAGCGATGCGCCGGAGATTTTCGCCACACCATTGTTGACGTAAAGCTGACGCGCGCGTTCCGCCACATCGGGACGGCAAAGCAATTCCGCCGAACGCTCGGCAATGAATTTGTGGCTCGCGCCATGAAATCCCCAGCGGCGCACGCCGATGTCCAGCCACGTTTGCGGCACGGCGTAACGCTGCGAAGCTTCCGCTGCAAACTGGTGAAACGCCGTTTCAAATAATGCGATGAGCGGCACGCCGGGCATACGCTGCGCGAACAATTTGATGCCGGTGATGTAAGGCGGATTGTGCGCGGGCGCGAGGCCGTTGTAATCGATCATCGCCTGTAACACGCGCTCGTCCAGCCGCACGCAGCCGGTGATGTTTTTGGCGATGATGGTCTTGAAACCAACAGCGCTCAATTCGCTTTCGCTGGCGATGGCGTTCGCCTGCTTCAATTCGACGAGGCAATCCTCAATCGCTTTCGAATAATCGGTGACGCGCTCAAATCCGCCTTTATGCAAAAGGCGCTCGGCGTTGTTTGAGAAATCAAACAACCGCCACTTGAGCGAAGTCGAACCAATATTGGCGACGAGAATTTTCATTTCCAATTTCCAATCTTCAATTTCCAATTCACCGGCGCCGAGTGAACTGTCCGTTCAATTGGCATTTGGCAATTGGAAATTGAAAATCACTCCAGCCATTTTCCCAGTCCGCTCAATCCGTCATGCGGACGCGGGATCACCTGGACGCTGACGACCGCGCCAACTTGCGCGGCGGCGGCAGCACCCGCATCAGTCGCGGCTTTTACGGCGGCGACATCGCCCCGGAAAAACACGGTGACATAGCCACTGCCGACTTTTTCCCAGCCGGTGATGTGGACGTTCGCGGACTTGAGCGCGGCGTCGGCGGATTCCACGGCGGCGCAGAACCCTTTGCATTCAATCATTCCAACAGCTTGTTTTGACATATTTGTTAAAAGTTAAAATTTGGTTGGCTGTATTATTTCTTGGCGACGCCGTTGCCGAGAAAGGCAGCGAGCAGCTCTTCGTGCGGGCGCGCGATGATGTGCGAGCCGACGAGTTCGCCGACTTTGGCGGCGGCTTTGGAGCCGGCGTCCACGGCGGCCTTGACGCTGCCGATGTCGCCCTGGGCGATGACGGTGATGAGTCCGCCGCCGATGGCGATGGTTTTGACCAACGTGACGTTGGCCGCTTTGACCATGGCGTCGCTGGCTTCCACGCTGCCGACGTAGCCCTTGGTTTCAATCATTCCTATTGCTTCGTTCATAATTTATTTTGGTTGATGGTTGAGAGTTGCGAGAAATTTATTTGATCAGTTCAACGGGCGTGTGTGGTTCGAGATTGCACGCGTTGCCTTCGTCGGTGTCAATATGCACTTCAAGTTTGAAACTCGGATCCACACGCACGAGCAATTGATCGAGCGTAATGGCGCACGGGCCGCCGATTTTTAATTTCATGTGGTCGCCGGCTTTGACGCCGTAAAATTCCGCATCCGTCGGGTGCATGTGAACGTGACGCTTGGCGCGGATGACGCCTTGCGGCATTTCAAAAAATCCCGCCGGTCCCATCAACATGCAACCGGGTGTGTCCTTGATGTCGCCGGAACTGCGCAGCGGAATTTCAAAACCCAGCGCGACGGCGTCGGTGTAGGCGAGTTCGATTTGGTTGAGATTCCGGCATGGGCCGAGAATTCGCAAATTCGAAATCACGCGGCTGCGCGGACCGATGAGCGTGACGGTTTCCTTCGCGGCAAATTGTCCGTCCATGTAAAGCCACTTGTGAACGGAGAGCTTCGCGCCCTTGCCAAAAAGAATTTCCACCGCTTCCGGCGTGAGGTGGCAGTGCCGCGCGCTGACGTTGACGACGAGCGGACTTTGCCCGCTGGCGATGCGCGGCAAAGGCTTGCCAAGCTTGGCATAAACCGCCTGACGAACCATGTGTTCGACGACGGCGCGATGTGGTGCTGGTGCAGCTACAGCCATAAGATTTGACTGACTTTGCCAGTTTTTAGATTTAAGTCAACATTTATCTTGCAAATAATTCCAAAATCTATCAAATTCGTGGAAACATGACCGCAGAAGAGCGCAAACACCGCATTGAAGCCTATCTTCAGCGCGTGGAATTCGCGTCGCTGGAAGAACTCTCCCAGCACGTCGAAGCGTCCGTTTCCACGGTCCGGCGCGATTTGACGACGCTCGAAGCGGCAGGAAATTTGCGGCGCACGCACGGCGGCGCGCGCATCGTCACGCCAAAAACGGATGAATTTGCTTTTTCCGCGCGCGACGCGCATCAGCTTTCCGAAAAAGAAGCCATCGGCAAAGCCTGCGCCGAACTCATCGGCGGAAATCAAAGCGTGATTCTCGATGCCGGCACGACGGTGTATCACGTCGCGCGGCACCTCGAAGAAAAGTCGCCACAGATCGTGACGAACTCGCTGCCGGTGGCGAACCATTTTGCATCGGCGAACAAAGTGGAAGTGATTTTGGCGGGCGGCGTGATTTATCCGCGCCTCGGTGTTTTGGTCGGGCCGATGACCGTCGAGGCGTTTTCCAAAATGCGCGCCGACGTGGCGATTATGAGCGCCGGCGGCATTACGCTCGAAGGCGTGACGAATTCGCACGCCCTGCTGATTGACATTCAACGCGCGATGCTGAAGGCCGCGCAGAAAATCATTTTCTGCCTCGACCACTCGAAGTTCGGCCGGCAATCCGTTTCACCGTTGTGCGGACTCGACATGGTGGACACGATTGTCACCGACAGCCGCGCGCCGCATGAATTGGTCGCGGCACTGCGCACGCATGGAGTCGAAGTTATCGTCGCGCCAGTTGCGCATGAAAACGGTGCCGCGGCGCATTAGTAATTTTTTTAAACTAACATAAAATGAACCTTGCAGAAAAAGTTCGGCAGGCCGGCGTGGTCGGCGCGGGCGGCGGCGGATTTCCGACGCACATCAAGCTCAATGCCAAGGCCGAGACTGTCATCGCCAACGGCGCCGAGTGCGAACCGCTTCTCCACAAAGACGCCGTTACGATGGAAGAAAGCGCCGCTGAACTTGTGCGTGGCATGCAGCTCGCGATGGAAGCCGTCGGCGCGAAGGAAGGCGTTATTGGCGTCAAAGGCAAAAAGAAGCACGCCGTCGAAGCCGTGCAAGCCGCGAGTCAAGGCACGAATGTCCGCGTCCAGTTGCTTGGCGATTATTATCCGGCGGGCGACGAATATGATTTGGTTTACAACGTCACCGGCAAATTGATTCCACCCGGCGGTATTCCCATAGCGGTTGGCGTGGTCGTCAACAACGTCGAGACGTTTGTGAACATCGCCGCCGCGCATGACGGCAAGCCGCTCACGCACAAAATGCTCACCATCGCCGGCGCGGTGAAATCGCCGGCGACCTTGCGCGTGCCGATTGGCATGACGTTCCGCGAGTGCATCGAATACGCCGGCGGACTCGACACGGATGATCCGGTGCTCTGCCTCGGCGGACTGATGATGGGCACGACGACCGATGATCTCGACACACCCGTCACCAAAACTTCGACCGGCGTCGTGATTTTGCCGCGCACGCATCACACCGTCGAACGCAAAATCAAACCGGCCAAGATGCAGGCGAAAATCGGCAAGTCCGCGTGCGACCAGTGCCGTTATTGCACCGAATATTGCCCGCGCTTTCTGCTCGGTTACGCCGTCGAGCCGCATCAAGTCATGCGCACGCTGGCCTTCAGCGGCACGGGCGAAGATTATTTTAATCAGTGGGCGGCCATGTGCTGCTCGTGCGGGCTTTGCACTTTGTATGCGTGCCCGGAAGAATTATTTCCCAAGGAAGCCTGCGACGACGCGAAGTCCATGATGCGCGCCAAGCAGATGAAGTGGACCGGCCCGATGAATCCCAAGCCGCACGCGATGATGGATGGCCGCCGCGTGCCGATCAAATCGCTCGCCAAAAAATTGCACGTCCTCGACTACGATCTGCCCGCGCCGCTCGTGCGTCGGGAGATTTCGTCGAGCCGGCTCATCCTGCCGCTCAAGCAAAGCGCCGGCACGCCTTGTATTTCCAAGGTGAAAGTCGGCGACCGCGTGAGCTTCGGGCAAATCATCGGCGAACCCGCGCCGAACGCCTTGGGTGCGATTCTGCACGCGCCGATGAATGGCACCGTGCGCGAGGCGAACGACAAACAAATTGTCATCGAGAAAGATTGATTTTTCTCCAATGATCAAAACCTTTTCATTAACACCGGGCTTCAGCCCGGTGACTGGCGAAAACGGACGGCAAAACCGTTTCAACGGTTTTTTTCGGCCCCGGCAAGCCGTTGAAACGGCTGATCTTTTCCCGTTGCTGCGACACCCGGCTGAAGCCGGGTGTTAATGAGATTTTAGTTTTCCCACTTTGACGAATTTAATAATTATCCCCAAACTTTATGGCCGAAAAATCTGTTGGATTAATTGAACTCTCAAGCATCGCCGCTGGCTTTCAAGTGGCGGACACGATGCTCAAAGCGGGCAACGTGCGCCTGTTGTTGTCGCGCTCGATCTGCTCCGGCAAATACATGGTGCTGGTCGGCGGCGACACCGCCGCCGTGACCGCCGCCGTCGAAGCGGGCTGCATTGACGCGGGCGGCTGTTTGATTGACAGCTTCGTCATCGCCAATTTGCATCCTGATGTTTTTGTGGCACTCGGCCGCACGCAGCCGGCGGAAACCACTGGCGCACTCGGCATCATCGAATCGTTCAACGTCGCCACGCTGATCCAGGCCGCCGACGCGGTGGCCAAAACTTCCGACGTGCAACTGCTCGAAGTCCGCCTCGCGATGGCGATGGGCGGAAAAGCCTTTTGCTCGATGACCGGCGATGTTTCTTCCGTTCAAGCGGGTGTGGCGGCTGGTCGCGCGGTTCTTGCCGAAGCGGGCGTGCTCGTGAATGCCGTGGTGATCTCCCGTCCGCACCCGGACGTGTATCGCGAAGTGGTGTGATTTATTTCAGCGCCTGCCGAGAATCGTCAGCACAATGCCGATCAAAATGCCGATGACGGCAGGAAGTTTTTTCCAGCCATTAACCTCCCGGAAAAAGTAAAGTCCACCCGCAAACGCCACCAGTGTGCTCGCACGACGCAGGCTCATCACCACGGCCACCAGCGCGTCGGGATGGCGCAGCGCCCAGAAATACGCGTAGTCGGCGACGAGCAACGACAGCGCGATGAACGGCACGCTCCAGCGCCAGGTGAATTCGTTGCGCGGCCAGAGCCGCAGTTTCCAGCCGAGCGTGAACGGCGTGAACAGCACGACGAGATAAATTGAAAACCAGCATTGCACTGTCGGCACCGAATAATGCAGCGTGCCGAGCAGATATTTGTCGTAAAGCGCGCTCACCGCACCGAACACGTTACCCATGATGAGAAACCAAAACCATTTGTTGCGGTGAAAATGAATTCCTTCTTTTGCGCCGGCAACCGAAAGCCCGATGAACGACGCCAGCGTGGTCAGAATACCGACCGTTTCCAGCCAGTTCGGGCGCTCGCCCAAAAACAAAATCGCGCCGAACAGCGTGAGCAGCGGGCTGGTGGCGCGGATCGGCGCGCCGAGCGAGAGCGGCAGATGTTTCAGCGCGTAATAAGTGCCGATCCACGACGCGGCGACGATG
>CAJAQO010000078.1 GCA_903944085.1 uncultured Verrucomicrobia subdivision 3 bacterium | reverse complement strand
TTTTGCCAAAATATTTGATCGCCACAATTTCGTCGTAGGCCACGATCACCTGCCGCGTCACCGGCGCGGCGGCGACGTTGCCGAGATCAAAAGCAAAAGCCAGCACCGGCTGTTCGTTGTTCACTGCGCGCGGCATTTGGGCGTCGTCCGCCGCCGGCAATTTGCCGTCCGCCACAAATGCGTTGAGCAAAGTTTTGTCCGCGCCAATCGCGGCGCTCGCCTGGCGGGCCGGCGCGGCGGCGTAGGCGTAACCCCAGTTGATGCGATGATCGTCGCCGACGGAACCCACCACCGGCTGTTCCACCGTGCCGATGCGCAGCGCGGTCAGCGCGCCGGCTTTTTCCCGCGACCACTCCACTTTCTCGCTGGTCTTGTTGACCACGAGTTGCGAACTGGTGCTGTCGTAAATGGACACGGCATGATCTTTCCCGTCCGCCGAGCGCACTTGCCAGGTGATGAAGCTCAACGGCAGCGCCAGCGCGTCCAAATCCTGCGGCAGCGCCGGCGTCATGAACGTGAGCGTGACGTGGACGTTCGCGCCTTCAAATTCGTAAATGCTACGCGTCGGCGTCACCGTCAGGTTCACTTGCGGCAACGCGGGCACGTTGGTCGGATCATTGCCCATGAGCCGGAAAGCCTGGCCATCCACGCGAATCAGGCTCACCAGCGCGTGTTCACGTTTCGTCCAATGCTGCGTGCTGCGATCCGTCAAATGGTCGGCGCCGGACCAGATGCTCAAATAAGGATCGAAGGTCACCAGCGGCACCGCCGGCGGGCGGAACGTTTGCGAGGCCCCGGTGAAAGCCGCCAGGCTGGCGGCGGCGAACAGGATGAGTGAACGGGTTTTCATAAATCTTTTTTCAATTTAATTTTACTGCCGGCCCCACGGTTGGAGAAATTTAAAAATTGTCCATCACGCCCGGAGGTTGCAAATCATCACGCGGCTGCGCGCCGATCCAATGATTTCGGCCAGCATAGCCAAGACCGCCGCCGCGCACATGTGGCATGAATTGGCCACACCACGGCAAGCTGTGGCCATTTCATGCCACATGACGATTTGGCGAGTCAGGTTAAGCTTAAAACGAGTCAACCAGATTGAGAAAACAGCGATAACTTGGCGTCGTGGCGACCGGTGATTTTAAATCAACCCGCCGCGACCAAACAAAATGAAAAATATTATTTCGAAAATTACGCGGCACGTTCTGCCCGCCGCCGGTTTGGCCGGCGCGCTGCTGCTGGCGGCCGGCTGCGGCCAAAAGACGGCCCAGTTGACGGCGGATCAAAACAAAGCCTTCGACAGTGCCCCGCCGGAAGTGAAACAGGCTTGGGAAAAAGTCCTGGCGGCCGACAAGTCCAATGATTATGTCACCGCCGTCGCTTCGTTGGACGGTCTCAAGAAAATGATTTTAAGCGACGAGCAGTCAAAGGCGCTCGAAGCCGAACGCGATGCGTTTGGCCAGCGCTTGATGAAAGCCGTGGATAAAAACGACCCCGCCGCCATTCAAGCGGTTCAAAACTCCCAAAAATCCCGCACCCGATGAAATTCAAATCCAACATTTCCCCGCGCAAATCCGCCTTCACGCTGATTGAGCTGCTGGTGGTCATTGCCATCATCGCCATTCTCGC
>CAJAQO010000077.1 GCA_903944085.1 uncultured Verrucomicrobia subdivision 3 bacterium | reverse complement strand
CGAGGTGCCAACCGGTGGAAGTTGCATGTTCAAAATACTACCGAAACGGCAACCACCGTCTGCACCAAAAGAAGCGCCCACACTTTTATGAAGCAATATACTGATTAATAATTATTTGCGTCGAGTTTCGTAACACCCTCTGAAAGGACGTGATTCCATGTTCGCGTTCACCGGGGACGTTGTTCCCGGCTTATTTCCGTTGCCGCTTTGCGGCTTGGCACCTTTGCGCCGTGGCGTTAAAAAATTCACGGCGTCGGCTGGCCGTTGGCGGCGGGCAGACGCAGGCGGCGGTGGCCGAAAGCCAGATGTGACTTCCCGGCGGCGGCAGTTGGCCGTTGCAAGCCAGCTTTTTGCCTGCCGGAGGCGAAATCAGGCTGCCGGAGAATCGGGCGGGGCTGCCGCGCGCTAAAAAACAGATGCCGGGAGTGGCGGATTGCATGGGATAATCAACTCTTTGCCTGCCGGACTCGAAAAACGTGCTGCCGGTGTCGCCAATGGCGCGGCCGGGATGGGAAAATTCGATGCCGGGGTCGGCGGATTGAATGTGGGAATCAACTTTTTGCCTGCCGGATCTGAAAGCGGGCTGCCGGAGGCGGCGACAAGGGTGCCGGAGTCGCAAATGACACTGCCGGAGCTGGAAAATCGCGCATCGGGATCGAAAATTGACCTGCCCGGGTCGCCGGATGGGTTGCCGGAACCAACTTATCGCGGGTGGGAAGTGAAAATCAGCCTGCCGGGGTCATAAGCGGGGCTGTCGGCTCCAAAAACAGGCTGCCGCGTTTGGGAAACTGGCCGCCGGATGTCTAAACCCGAATTCTGAAGACGGTTTTGCCCGCCGCCGGAGTGCGCCCGTCCCGGGCGCTGCCATGAGCAACTGCCCGCGCGTGGAGGATTTTCCGCCAGCTTGGACTGGAAATATCGCTGCGTCCGAGGACGGGCGCGCTCCAACCACAACGTCAGACGCGCAATGCCCCCGCAATTTCGGAGTTCGGGCTAAAACGCTTTGCCGCCGTCGCCGGTTCCAATTGCAAGGTGAGTGGCTCCCCTGCCCAGCCGCGCTGCTTTTTGCGGTTGCTCAAAATAAAAACGGCGTCCGACTTTCATCGGACGCCGTCGTGCAATTCAATTTTGGATCAGGCGAGCAGCGGATTTTCCGCTTCCACCGGGGCCGCTTCGGCTTCCGGTTCCTCGGGCAGTTCCACCAGCGGCTTGAGCGTGACCCGGCGATGCAGGTCAAAGCCTGTGCCGGCCGGGATGATGTGGCCCATGATGACGTTTTCCTTGAAGCCGCGCAGGCTGTCAATCTTGGAACGCGTCGCGGCCTCGGTCAACACGCGGGTCGTGTCCTGGAACGACGCGGCGCTGAGGAAGCTGTCGGTTTCGAGCGACGCCTTGGTGATGCCGAGCAGCACCGGCGAGGCTTCGGCAGGCTTGCCGCCCTTCTTCTCGACGGCCTCGTTTTCGGCCTCGAATTCCAGCTTGTCCACTTGTTCGCCCCAGAGAAACGAGGTGTCGCCGGCCTCGGTGACGCGGATCTTGCGGAGCATCTGGCGGACGATGATTTCGATATGCTTGTCGTTGATCGTCACGCCTTGGAGACGATAAACTTCCTGCACTTCGCCGACCAAATGTTCCTGCAATTCCTGCGCGCCGCAGACTTCGAGAATCTCGTGCGGGTCCATCGGGCCTTCGGTGAGCTGCTGGCCTTTCTTGACCAAGTCGCCCTTGAAGACGATGACGTGCTTGCCGATGGGAATAAGATGTTCCTCCTGCAAGTTCGTCTGCGGATCGGTGATGAGCACGCAGCGTTTGCCGCGCACGCTCGGGCCGAAGTCCGCGATGCCGTCAATCTTGGAGATTTCCGACGCGTCTTTCGGGCGGCGGGCCTCAAACAATTCAGCTACGCGCGGCAGACCGCCGGTGATGTCGCGGGTCTTGGCCTGTTTGCGCGGCGTCTTGGCGATGAGCGTGCCGGGCACAATCTTGTCGCTTTCGTTGACGACGATGTGCGCGCCGGACGGAATCGGATAGTTGGCCACGACCTCGCCCTTGTCGTCGGACATGATGATCTGCGGATGCAAATCTTCCTTGTGGTCAATGATGACCATGGCTTCTTCGCCGGTGGCTTCGTCCACTTCCTGCTTCATGGTGACACCTTCGATGATGTCGTGGAATTTCACCTTGCCGGCCTTCTCGGACAGAATCGGCACGTTGTGCGGATCCCACTGGACGAACGTGTCGCCCTTTTTCACCTTGCTGCCATCCTTCGCGGAAACCACCGCGCCGATGACGATGGTGTGCGTTTCCAATTCGTGTCCGTCGTCGGAGTGAATCGAAATCGTGCCGTTTTTGTTCAACACGATGTTGTTGCCATCTTCCAACGGCACCACGCGGAGTTCGTTGTATTTGACCACGCCGTCGTGCTTGGACTTGATCTGCGGCTGCTTGAACACGCCCGCCGCGACACCGCCCGTATGGAACGTGCGCATCGTGAGCTGCGTGCCGGGTTCGCCGATGGACTGCGCGGCAATGATGCCAACGGCCTCGCCGAGCTTGACCAGCGCGCCGGTCGCGAGATTGCGTCCGTAGCAATGTTTACAAATGCCGTGCTTGCTTTCGCAGGTGAGCACCGAGCGGATGCGGACGCGGTCCACGCCGGCGACGTCAATCGCCTTGGCCTTGACCTCGTCAATTTCCTCGTTCGCATGAATGAGAAATTCCTTCGGGCTGATCGGATTGACAATATCGTCGCAGGCGAAACGGCCAACCAAACGGTCGGAGATTTTCACCACTTCGTCTTCGCCTTCGAACACGGCGGAAACCCAGATGCCGTTCGTCGTGCCGCAATCAGCCTCTTGGATGATCACGTCCTGAGAAACGTCCACCAGCTTGCGCGTCATGTAACCGGAGTCGGCGGTCTTGAGCGCGGTGTCGGCCAGACCTTTGCGCGCGCCGTGCGTCGAGATGAAATATTCCAAGACGGACAGACCTTCACGGAAGTTTGCCAAAATCGGCTTCTCGATGATTTCGCCGCTGGGCTTGGCCATGAGGCCGCGCAAACCGGCGAGCTGACGCACCTGCTGCTTATTACCACGAGCGCCGGAATCCACCATCAAATAAACCGGGTTGTATTCCTTCTTGCCCTGGTTTTGTTCCAGCGTTTTGAACATCACGCCGGAAATCTGATCCGTGCAATGCGTCCAGACGTCAACGATCTTGTTGTAACGTTCGCCGGAGGTGATGACACCTTTGCGATATTGTTTTTCAACTTCGCGAATCTGCTTGTGCGCGTTTTCGATCTGCTCGTCGCGTTCCTTGGGCACGATCATGTCGTCAATGCCGATGGACACGCCGGACTTGGTCGCCTCGCGGAAACCAATTTCCTTGAGCTTGTCGAGCATCGTCACCGTCTTGTCATGACCGGCGTTCTTGTAGCACTTCCAGATAAGATCACCGAGGTCGGATTTCTTCACCGGCTTGTTGTGGAAGCCGAGTTCGTTCGGCCAGATCTCGCTGAACAACACGCGACCGACGGTCGTTTCAATAACCTTCTTGTCGGCATTGCCAAACGCGGTTTTCTTGCCCAGATCAGGATTCGCCAAACGAATGCGATCATGCGTTTTTACGCCGTTGTCGCTGTAAGCGTAAATAACTTCTTCCTTCGAGCCGAACAGCGGCAATTCGTTGACGTTCGCCGGCATCGGCTTGCGCGGTTCGGCGGTAACATAATAACAGCCGAGCGTAATATCCTGCGTCGGCGTGATGATCGGCTTGCCGGATGAGGGCGAGAAGATGTTGTTCGTCGCCATCATCAACAAACGTGCTTCCAACTGCGCCTCGACCGACAGCGGAACGTGAACGGCCATTTGATCGCCGTCGAAGTCCGCGTTGTAAGCGGTGCAAACCAGCGGATGAATGCGAATTGCTTCGCCTTCGATGAGTTGCGGCTCGAACGCCTGGACGGACAAACGATGCAGCGTCGGCGCGCGGTTCAAGAGAACCGGATGACCCTTGGTCACTTCTTCCAAAACGTCCCAAACTTCTTTCGTCTGGCGCTCGATCATTTTTTTTGCGCTGCGGACGGTGTGAACGTAGCCCAGTTCTTTCAAGCGGCGGATGATGAACGGCTCGAACAAAACGAGCGCCATCTTCTTCGGCAAACCGCACTGGTTCAATTTCAGTTCCGGTCCGATCACGATGACGGAACGGCCTGAATAATCCACGCGTTTGCCGAGCAGGTTCTGACGGAAACGACCGCCTTTGCCCTTGAGCATGTCGCTCAAAGATTTCAAGGAGCGGTTGCCCGCGCCGGTGACCGGGCGTCCGTGACGACCGTTGTCGAACAACGCGTCCACGGCTTCCTGCAACATGCGTTTTTCGTTGCGGATGATGACTTCCGGAGTCTTGAGCTGGAGCAACGTGCGCAGACGGTTGTTCCGGTTGATGACGCGGCGATAAAGATCGTTCAAGTCGGACGTCGCAAAACGGCCGCCTTCGAGCGGAACCAGCGGGCGCAAGTCCGGCGGAATCACCGGCAACACCGTGAGAATCATCCATTCCGGACGGCTCTTCGATGAACCGAGACCCTGCAACAGCTTGATGCGCTTCGCCAATTTTTTGCGAATCTGTTTGCTCTTGGTTTCCGTCATTGCGACGGCCAATTCTTCGGCTTGCTTGACGAGATCCACGCGGCACAAGGCTTCGCGCACAGCTTCCGCGCCCATTTTGGCGACGAACGCTTCGGCTCCGTAAGTTTCCAACGCTTCACGATATTCAATTTCCGTGAGCAACTGGTGCGGCTTGAGCGGCGTGGTGCCGGGATCAATCACGAGGTAATCCTCGTAATAAATCACGCGCTCCAAATGGCGTGCCGTCATGTCCAGCGCCAGACCGATGCGCGAGGGCATGCACTTGAAAAACCAGATATGACACGTCGGCACGGCGAGTTCGATGTGACCCATGCGTTCACGACGAACGCGGGACAAGGTCACTTCGACGCCGCAACGGTCACACACGATGCCGCGATGCTTGATGCGTTTATACTTCCCGCAGGAACATTCCCAGTCCTTCACCGGACCGAAAATGCGTTCGCAGAAAAGGCCGCCCTTTTCCGGCTTGAACGTGCGGTAGTTGATCGTCTCTGGATTCTTGACTTCGCCCTTGCTCCACGAGCGGATGGCGTCGGGCGACGCGAGGGTAATGCCGACGTAGTCAACCTGGTTGACTTTGTCGAGGCCGAGAATCTCGCGGGCGTTTTCTTTGGAACTGGTCATACGATATTATTTCAGCAAAGTTTTTCAGTTAAGCGGCGGCCAAAGTGGCAACCGCAGCGGCATTGGCGTTTTCGCCTTGAGCGTGTTCAATCGGATTGGAATAGCCAACCTTCACATCCAGGCCGAGCGATTGCATTTCCTTGACGAGCACGTTGAACGATTCGGGAATGCCCGCCTCGAGCGCGTTGTCGCCCTTGACGATGCTTTCGTAAATGCGCGTGCGGCCCTGCACATCGTCGGACTTGACGGTGAGCAATTCCTGCAGCGTGTAAGCGGCACCGTAGGCTTCCATCGCCCACACTTCCATTTCGCCGAAGCGCTGGCCGCCGTATTGCGCTTTGCCGCCGAGCGGCTGCTGAGTGACGAGCGAATACGGACCCACCGCGCGGGCGTGAATTTTGTCCGCGACCAAATGGCCGAGCTTCATCATGTAAATGTAGCCGACGACAATTTCCTGGTCGAATTGCTCGCCGGTGCGGCCATCAATCAAATGCGTCTTGGCGTGTTCGGGCAAACCGGCCTGCTTCAAATAGCCGCGAATGTCCTTTTCCTTCATGCCATCAAACACCGGCGTGGCAAATTTCAAGCCGAGAAATTTCGCCGCCCAACCGAGATGCGTTTCCAAGACCTGGCCGACGTTCATACGGCTCGGCACGCCCAGCGGATTCAAAACGATTTCCACCGGCGTTCCATCCGCAAGATACGGCATGTCTTCTTCTTTAACAATCTTGGCGACGACACCTTTGTTGCCGTGGCGTCCGGCCATCTTGTCACCAACGGAAAGTTTCCGTTTGGAGGCAATGTAAACTTTCACCGATTTGACGATACCGGCTTCGACGCCTTCGCCGGCCTCGGCGCGTTCCATTTCTTCGTCGTATTGCATCTGCAAGTCGTCGAATTTTTTGCGGAACTGGCCGATGATTTCGTTGATCTTGTTGCGGATCGGCGACGGATCAATCTCGATGCGGTCATAAACCGTCGCGAGCTTGCGCAGCAGCGTCTTGGTGATCTTACGATTCGCGGGAATGATGATTTCGCCCGTCTCGCTGTTCACCACGTCGAGCGGAATTTTTTCGCCGAGCAGTATATTGCTCAACGCTTCCGTCAACTGATCTTGCAGCTCGTTCGTCTTCTTCTTGTGATCTTCCTCGATCTGCTTGGCATGCCGTTTTTCCTCGGTGGAAACCGACTTGCTCACGCGGTCGGCGTCCTTCTTGGCGGAAACTTTCACGTCCATGACGATGCCGTAAGTTCCGGACGGAACTTTCAGCGAAGTGTCTTTCACGTCGGCGGCCTTTTCGCCGAAGATGGCGCGGAGCAAACGTTCTTCCGGCGCAAGTTCGGTTTCGGACTTCGGCGTGATTTTGCCGACGAGAATGTCACCGGGCTTCACTTCCGCGCCGATGCGGATGACGCCGTCGGTGCCGAGGTTTTTCAATGCTTCATCGCCGAGGTTTGGAATGTCGCGCGTGATTTCTTCCGGTCCGAGCTTCGTGTCGCGGGCGGCCACTTCAAATTCATCAATGTGAATCGAGGTGAAGATGTCGTCCTTGCAGATTTTCTCGCTGATGAGAATCGCGTCCTCGAAGTTGTAGCCATTCCACGGCATGAACGCCACCAGCACGTTGCGGCCGAGCGCCAGCTCGCCGTTTTGCGTGCAGGGGCCGTCGGCAATGACCTGGCCTTTGCGAACGTGATCGCCCTTGTTCACCAGAATTTTCTGGTTGATGCAGGTCGCCGCGTTCGAGCGCATGAACTTGCGCACCGGATAAACGGAAACACCGTTCGCCGGGTCGTGCTTGATTTTCTTTTTGCTTTCGGGCAACTGACCGTTTTCGGTGATGATGATCTGGTTGCCGTTGACGGAAGCCACTTTGCCGGCTTCCTCGGTCCACAACACCGCACGCGAATCGCGGGCGACGCGTTCTTCCATGCCGGTCGCGACAAACGGCGCCTCAGTGACGAGGAGCGGCACGGCCTGACGTTGCATGTTGGAACCCATCAACGCGCGGTTCGCGTCATCGTGCTCCAAGAATGGAATCAAGCTCGCCGCGATTGAAACCAACTGCTTCGGCGAAATGTCCATGTAATCCACCTTCACCGGCTCGATGTCAATAAATTCACCGCGCTGGCGGCAAACGACGCGGTCGGTTGTGAAATGACCTTTGTCATCCATCACCGAGTTTGCCTGCGCAACGATGTATTGTTCTTCGCGGTCAGCGGTAAGATAATCAACAGTATCGGTCACGCGGCCGTCCTTGACCTTGCGGTAAGGCGTTTCGAGAAAACCGAATTCGTTGATGCGCGCAAATGTCGCGAGCGACGCGATGAGGCCGATGTTCGGGCCTTCGGGCGTTTCAATCGGACAAATGCGGCCGTAGTGCGACGGATGCACGTCGCGGACTTCAAAACCGGCGCGGTCACGCGAAAGCCCCCCCGGTCCGAGCGCCGACAAGCGGCGTTTGTGCGTGAGTTCCGCGAGCGGATTGATCTGATCCATGAACTGCGACAACTGGCTCCGACCAAAGAAATCGCGGATTACGGCGGAAAGCGCCTTCGGATTGATGAGCTTTTGCGGCGTCATCGCCTCGACGGTCTGATCGAACAACGTCATGCGCTCCTTCACCAAACGCTCGGTGCGGGAAAGCCCGACGCGGCACTGGTTGGAAAGCAATTCGCCCACCGTGCGGATGCGACGGCTACCGAGATGATCAATGTCATCCAGCGAGCCTTCGCCCTTTTTGAGCTTCAAAAGATATTTCGTCGCCGCGACCAAATCTTCCTTGGTCATGATGCGGCTGTCCGTCTTGAGACCAAGTTTCTGATTGATCTTATAACGGCCCACGCGACCGAGGTCATAGCGTTTTTCATCGAAGAATAAACGCTTGATGAGCGCGCGCGAATTCGCGGCCGTCGGCGGATCGCCAGGGCGCAGGCGGCGGTAAATGTCTTTCAGTGCCTCTTCTTCGTTCTTGGCCGGATCTTTCTTGAGGCACTTGATCATGTTGCCTTCGTCCACCGAAGTGTCCACAACCTTGATCTTGCTGATGCCGAGTTCGGCGATCTGCTTGACGACCGCTTTGGAGAGCGGCTCGAAAGCACGCGCCACGACCAGACCCTTTTCTTCATCCACGGCGTCCTGCACAAGCACGCGGTTCTGCAAGTCTTCAATCTTTTCCGCGTCCTTCACCGAGAGTTCCTCGATAGTGTAGAACAGTTTCAAAATTTCCTCGTCGGTGCCGCGCGTGAGGCCACCATCATTCTTGGCCTTGCTGCCTTTTTCCTTGTCCTCGTGGTCGAGGAAGGAAAGCGCGCGGAAGAACGTCGTTGTCAAAAATTTCCGGCGGCGTTTTTTGCGATCCAGATAAACATAAAGCAAATCGCTCGTGTCGAACATCGCTTCATACCATGAGCCGCGGTCGGGAATGACGCGGAAGCTGTGCAACATTTTGCCATTCGGATGCTGCGCCGCCTCGAACGCAATGCCCGGCGAGCGGTGCAATTGCGAAACCACAACGCGCTCCGCGCCGTTGATGACGAACGTGCCCTGCGGCGTCATCAGCGGGAGCTCGCCCATGAAAACTTTTTCTTCCTTGGCGCTCTTGCCTTCGTCCTTCAGCAGGAAGGTGACATACAACGGCGCGCCATAGGTGGTGCCTTCGCGCAGGCATTCGAGCCAGTCCACTTTCGGCTCGCCGATTTCGTATTCCTTGTAATCGAGCACGACCTTGCCGTCGTAGCTCTCAATGGGAAACACCTCGCGGAAAACGGATTCGAGACCGACGTGCTTCTGGCGCTTGGCCGAAGTCAGGTCCGCCTGCAAAAATTCCGCGTAGGAATTCGTCTGCAACTCGATCATGTTCGGCGGGGCGACGATTTCCTTGATCTTGCCGAAGTTGATACGTTCTGTGGCTCGCGATGGCATTTTATAACTTTTTTGTTGGGCACGGCGACACGCCGCACCATTTTTCACTTAACGACACAAGGCAAGCCCGCCGCGTTCAACGGCCAGCTTGCCACAACCGCAACCGAATGTGCTACCAGTTTAAATTATTATCCAATTTATCCCGCCTTTCGCGGGGATGAAACGGGGCGACGGCAACATGCCGCCGCCCCAAAGACCGGACGAATTACTTGACTTCGACTTTCGCGCCAGCTTCTTCGAGCTTCTTCTTGGCCGCGTCGGTGTCAGCCTTGTTCGCACCTTCGAGCAACGTCTTCGGCGCGCCTTCGACCAAAGCCTTCGCTTCGGCGAGGCCCAGGCCGGCCTTCACTTCGCGAACCGCCTTGATGACGGAAATCTTCTTGTCCGCCGGAACCGAGGCGATGATCACGTCAAAAGTGTCTTTCGCTTCCGCCGGAGCGGCAGCACCAGCAGCCGCGCCACCAGCAGCCGCAACCGCGACGGGCGCGGCGGCGGAAACGCCCCACTTGGTTTCCAGTTGTTTCACCAAGTCGGCGGCTTCGATAACCGTCAACTTGCTCAATTCTTCCACTAAGTTTGCAATGTCAGCCATAGTATTATTTCTTTCTGTCTTTCGTCTCGTCGTCTGCCTCGGCCTCGGCAATTTTCAGTCCACGGCCCGTGAAACCGACGATTTACGTTGTTGTTGGTTGTTTGTTGTTTCCCGGTTTGAAAATTCAGATTTGAAGTCTCAAACCGGAAATTGTTATTCGGCTTTTTCAGCCTTGGCCTTGATGACCTGCGCCAGCATCGTGGCCGGCGTGTTGAGCAAAGTCACCAGCTTCGTGGCCGGCGCGTTGAGCAGGCCCAGCAGTTTGCCGCGCAACACATCAATGCTCGGCAAATCCGCCAAGGCAACGATGCTCGCCACTTCCAGCCGCTGATTGTTCAAGTAACCGAATTTGAGTTTCAGCTTGTCGAATTCCGCAGCAAAATTCTTCAGCACTTTCGCGGCGGCGGAAATGTCTTTCTTGCCGGTCACGACGGCCAATTGTCCGGCCAGACTGCCGTTCAATTCGCCGATGCCCGCTTCCTTCGCGGCGACGGTGAACACGGTGTTTTTCACAACGTGAATTTCCGCGCCGGCCTTGGTGAGGCGTTTACGCAACTCGGAGAGGTGCGCCACCTTCAAACCTTGATAGCCAACCACAATGAAGAACGGCGAGGCGTTCAACCGGGCGACATATTCGCCCGTCAATAATTTTTTTTCAGCACGCATGATTTAAATCCTCGTTTTAGGTTGCAAATTCACGGACATCCACACGGACAGGCGGACTCATCGTCGCCGAGAGCGTGCAAGAATTAATGTAGGTGCCCTTGACACTGTTTGGGCGCGCTTTCGCCACGGCCTCGATCACGGCGCGGGCGTTTTCCTCAATCTGTTCCGGCTTGAACGAAGCCTTGCCCACGATCACATGAACATTGGCGGCTTTGTCCACCTTGAATTCAACGCGGCCAGCCTTCACTTCTTTCACCGCTTTCGCGGTGTCGTCCGTGACGGTGCCGGTTTTCGGATTCGGCATCAGGCCGCGCGGCCCGAGCACCTTGCCGAGTTTGCGAACTTCCACCATCGCCTCGGGCGTGGCAACCGCCACATCAAAATCAGCCCAGCCGCTCTGGCACTTGGCAATCATGTCTTCAAAGCCGACATATTCCGCGCCGGCTGCTTTCGCTGCGTCCGCCGCGTTGCCGTCACGGGTAAAAACGAGCACACGCACCAGTTTGCCACTGCCGTGCGGCAGCGGAACCGTGCCGCGCACCATCTGGTCGGACTGCTTCGGGTCCACGCCGAGGCGGAACGCGAGGTCAATCGTTTCGTTAAATTTTGCTTTCGGAAATTTGGCGAGCACGCCAACGGCTTCCTTGAGCGGATAGGCTTTCTTGCCGTCAACGACTTCAAGTGCCTTTTTATATCTTTTGCTGGGCATTTATTTTGGTGCGGTGCAGACGAATCAAACGATTCTCCCGCGGTTGTTGTTTCAATTAACCGACGACTTCAATGCCCATGCTGCGCGCGGTGCCCGCGATCAGGCGGACGGCGGCGTCTTCAGAATTAACATTGATGTCTTTGGACTTCATTTTCACGATGTCCAAAATTTGTTTGCGCGTGACCTTGCCGACTTTGTCCTTGTTCGGCGTCTTGCTGCCAGCGGTGATGCCGGCGGCTTTCTTGAGCAGCACGGACGCGGGCGGCGACTTGGTGATGAACGTGAACGACTTGTCCTGGTAAACCGTGATGACCACGGGAATAATCAGGCCGGCGTCGCTCTTGGTCGCGGCGTTAAATTCTTTGCAGAACCCCATGATGTTCACGCCGTGCTGGCCGAGCGCGGGGCCGACAGGCGGCGCGGGATTGGCCTGACCGGCCGGAATCTGCAATTTGATCTGTCCTGTAATTTTCTTTGCCATAAATAAATTTTTAATTTTCAATTGCCAATTTCCAATTGAAACTTGGAAATTGAAAATTTCAAATCATGCTTTTTCTACTTGCCAATATTCTAGTTCCACCGGCGTGTTGCGACCGAAAATATTCACGGTCACTTTCAACTTGCCGCGCTCGGGATCAATCTCCTCGATCACGCCGCTGAAATTCAGGAACGGGCCGTTGTTGATCTTGATCGTTTCACCGACCGCAAAATTCACCTTCGGTTTTTCCGTCTCTTCCGACGCGGAAATCTGCGCCTTGATGGCCTCGACTTCAGCGGTCGGCGTCGGCTGCGGCGGATCGCTCAAAAAGCCGATGACACCCTGCGTCTCGCGGATAAAATACCACGGTTTTTCGATAATGCGACGGTCATCGTCCAGCAGCACCATGTCCACGAACACATAGCCCGGCCACAACTTGCGGTTGGACACGGTCTTTTTCTGGTTACGCACCTCGACGACTTTTTCGATCGGCACAAGGACTTCCTTGACGTAGTCCTGCATTTCGTCGGTTTTGACCCGCTTCTCAATGCTGTCCTTGACCTTGTTTTCCTGGCCGGAGAGCGTCTGGATGATGAACCACTGGTTGCGCATGAAATTGTTTAGTGGTGAAAAAAGATCTGGGTCAACAGCAAATCAACCACCACGACAAAGCCGCCGAGCAGCGCAATCATGATCATGATGAGCGCGGTGGAGCCTTTTAATTCGTCCCAACTCGGCCAGGCGCATTTCTTGAGTTCTTCGCGCGTTTCCGCGACATAGACAGCAAGGCGCTGAATCTGTCCCTGCCACCAAAGCAGGCCAAAGACGCCGCCGATCACCGCCGCCCAAATTGCAATATGTATCCAGTTATTCACAAAATTATTTATTGGCCGAGCCGCAGCTCGCCCGAATTTTTATTCGCTACTCTTCGCCGACAGCACAGCCTGGCGGAGAGGGAGGGATTCGAACCCCCGTTGGGCTTTCACCCAAAGCGGTTTTCAAGACCGCCGCGATAGACCACTCTGCCACCTCTCCACTCTAGCAGACTGGCACGGCAGGCAGGACTTGAACCTGCAACCAATGGTTTTGGAGACCACTACTCTACCAATTGAGCTACTGCCGTAACCGTCAAAACCACCGCCGCATCTACGGACAAAAAGGGAGCACGAAGCTTCAAACTCCGCGCTCCCGAAACCGATTCGCAATTAAGCGACGACTTCCACCACAATGCCGGAACCGATGGTGCGGCCGCCTTCGCGGATCGCGAATTTCAAACCTTTTTCCATCGCGACCGTTTTTTGCAGTTCAACATCCACCGTGACGTTGTCGCCCGGCATCACCATTTCGACGCCGGTCGGCAGCGTGAGCGTGCCAGTCACGTCGGAGGTGCGGAAATAAAATTGCGGACGGTAGTTGGTGAAGAACGGCGTGTGCCGGCCACCTTCATCTTTGGTCAAAACATAGACTTCCGCCTTGAACTTCGTGTGCGGCTTGATGGAGCCTGGCTTGGCCAAAACCATGCCGCGTTCCACTTCGTCCTTGGTCGTGCCCCGGAGCAGCACACCGACGTTGTCGCCGGCGCTCGCAGAATCCAGCAGCTTGCGGAACATTTCAATGTCCGTCGCCACCGTTTTCTTGGTGTCGCGCAAGCCGACGATTTCAACTTCTTCCATTTTCTTGAGCAAACCGCGTTCGACACGGCCGGTCACGACGGTGCCACGACCTTCAATCGTGAACACGTCTTCGACGCACATCAGGAACGGCTTGTCAATTTCGCGCATCGGGTCAGGAATGAACGTGTCGAGCGCTTCGAGCAAATCAGCAATCGCCTTTTCGCCTTCGGGTTTGCCGGCCAGCGCAGCGGTCGCGGAGGCGCGGATGATCGGCGTCTTCTCGCCGGGGAAACCATATTTCGTGAGCAATTCACGGATTTCCATTTCGATCAGCTCCAACAAATCAGCATCCGCGAGGTCAACCTTGTTCAGGCAGACAATGATGCTCGGCACACCGACCTGGCGGGCCAACAAAATGTGTTCGCGCGTCTGCGGCATCGGGCCGTCGGCGGCGCTCACCACGAGAATCGCGCCGTCCATCTGCGCGGCGCCGGTGATCATGTTCTTCACATAATCCGCGTGGCCGGGACAGTCAACGTGCGCGTAATGGCGCTTGGGCGATTCGTATTCGACGTGCGAAACCGCGATGGTCACGGTTTTCGTTTCGTCACGAACGGTGCCGCCCTTGGTGATGTCTTTGTATTCGATCATCGGGGCCAGCCCTTTGCGGTGCTGCACCGCGACAATTGCGGCGGTCAAGGTGGATTTGCCGTGGTCAACGTGACCGATGGTGCCGACGTTGACGTGCGGTTTCGTTCTTTGAAATTGCTCTTTAGCCATGTGATGTATTGTGTTGCGTGTCTCGGTTGCTGCGTTTTGTTTTTAATGGAGCCCATGATCAGGATCGAACTGATGACCTCGTCCTTACCAAGGACGTGCTCTACCAACTGAGCTACATGGGCATCCAAAAAGCCGACGTTCAAATCCCGAATCGTAAAACGACAAAAAACCGACTCCCTCGGTCTTGCTCAAAATTCAAGGGAATTTCGGTAACTTGATTTTACGGCTCTGACGGTTGCAAGTTAGGCAACGACGGGTTTCCTGTCAACAACTTTTTAATTTTTATTCAGCTTGTTTCGTTGGCCACTCATTTCCGCATCACAGCCGGTGCCAGCCGATGACGTGAGCCAAAGTTTTGCAGTTAATCTCGAAAAGCGGAGTTATTTCTGCCCCAGCCGATCCAGCAATCGCAGCAGCCCGTCCAAAATGGTCAGCGGATGCGGCGGACAGCCCGGCACAAACAAATCCACCGGCACCACGGAAGTCGCGCCGTTCAAAATTTGCGGATGACCGATGAACGGCCCGCCGGCAATCGCGCACGCACCGACCGCGATGACAATTTTCGGTGCCGGCACGGCGGCGTAAGTTTTTTTCAGCGCCAGTTCCATGTTGCGGCTGACCGCGCCGGTGATGAGCAAGCCGTCCGCGTGACGCGGTGAGGCGACGAATTGAATTCCGAAACGACCGAGATCCCAGCCAATCGTGCCGAGCACGTTGGTATCGGCTTCGCAGGCACTGCAGCCGCCGGCGCTGACTTGGCGCAACCGCAGCGAGCGGCCGAAAAGTTTTTTTAGTTTTCCGTCCAGCGCGGCGGCGAGACGAATTTCTTCCGCGCCTGGTTCGCCCAGAATCAAATCCTCGCGCCGCCGCACCGCCATGCGATGATCTTTGGTTTGCGTGATCGCGTGTGTCGGACAAACTTCAACGCACGCGGCGCAGAAAATACACTTCCCCAAATCCAGCGCGACCGTTTTCCCTGGTTCGCGAATGATGGCTTTTGTCGGACACACCGGCACGCAAGCGTTGCAGCCTTCGGCACATTTGGTCGCGTCCACGCGGAGCGCGCCGCCGTGACGCTCTGGCAACGCCGGTGGCGGGCCATGCGGATACGCCATGGTCTGGCAGCCATGTTTTGCGCGATGTAAAATGGTGTCGAAGACAAACATGGTTCAGAGATCAAAACCGCAATAGGAGAGATTAAAACTTTTGTTGCACAGCGGAAAATCCGAAATCGCCTGCCGCCGCAACGCCAGCGCCAGCCCGGCCCAGTTGTGAAATGAAGGATCAATAATTTTGTAGCGTCGAAATTTTCCCGCGCCGTCAGTCAACGCCACATGACAGATTTCACCGCGCCAGCCTTCGACCAACGCGACCGCCAGCGCGTCGGCGGCCGGAGTCAAGCCACCGTCTTGAATTTCGCCGTCCGGCGGCGTAGCCAATTGTTCTTCGAGAAATTTTCCCGAGCGCTGAATCTCCAGCCAGCGCACACGGGCGCGGGCAAACACGTCGCCGTCCGGCCAGGTGGAAACCGGCATCTGCGCGAAACGATGCCAGCCGGCCGGATGATCGAACCGCACATCGCGCAGCAGGCCAGACGCGCGCGCCGCCACGCCGACCAGACCGATTTCGTTCGCTTGCCGGTGCGACACCGTGCCGGTCAACTCGAAGCGCGCGCGCACCGAGTTTGCGTCCCACAGCCACTCGGCGGCCTGATTCACTTCGCCCAGCGCGACGCGAAGTTTGGCGAGCAATTGCGCCGCGCGCTCCGGCTCCAAATCCAGTTTGCAGCCGCCGGGACGAACCAGTCCGCGCCCAAAACGGTTGCCGCAAATCAGCGCGGAAAGGTTGAGAAAATCCCCGCGAATTTTTCCGCACGCGGCGGCGGTCGGCAGAAATGCCACATCGCCGGCCAGCGCGCCAAGATCACCGGTGTGATTGGCCAAGCGCTCCAACTCAAGAGCAATGGCCCGCAGCCATTGCGCGCGCAGCGGCGCTTCCGTGCCCGCGAGTGCTTCGAGCGTCATCGCGTAGGCCGTCGCGTGGCCGATGGTGGTGTCGCCGGCCACGGTTTCCATTTGGCTCATCGTGGCGCGATGCGGGCCGCCTGCCAGCGCTTCTTCGACGCCGCGATGCTGGTAGCCAAGCGCAATTTCCAAATGCAACACTTCTTCGCCGTTGCACTGAAAACGAAAATGACCCGGCTCGATGATGCCCGCGTGAACCGGTCCAACGGCGACTTCGTGGACTTCGCCGCCGACGACTTCAAAAAAATTTCCGACCGCCGGATGATCGCCGTTTTGCCGGCGCACGGGTTTCAACCACGGATGCCCCGCCGGCACGAGGCCGTGCTGTTCCCAAACTTCGCGCTCGAACAAATGCGCCTGCGGATGATGCAACGTGAGCGACGGATAACTTTTCGTCAGCGGCGCGCTGCGGCCCACGGCGAGCGTATTGTCCGCGTCAAATGCGATCACCGCCACCAGCCGCGTCGCCGCATTTTCCGGCACGCCGAACCACGCCGCCAGGCGTCCGCCGCGTTCCAATTCCGCCGCGGTCGCGGCGATAAATTCTTCGCCCGGCCATTCGGGAATTTCCGCCCATGGCACGCTCGCGCCGTTGCTCAACAAATAAAATTCGCGCGAGACTTTCATGGCGTTGGGAAAAGCAGCTTGGCCGCCGCGCTCCACGTTTCCGTGAGCAGTGACGGCGTGGCCAGTCCGAGCCAAATCGAGAATACCAGAAACGCCAGCGGCGGCAGAATCACGCCGGACGTTTCGCGGAAGCGGTTGCCCGTGGCCCGTGCGGCGGCGCGCGGGCGGCCATCCACAATGGCAAATACCAGCCGCGTGAGTCCGAAAAACGCAAACAGCAAACAGCCGAGAAACGCGACCGCCGTGAACGTGTTCCCGGTCGTGAACGCGGCGCGCACGATGCGCAGTTCGCTGAAAAATGGTCCGAACGGTGGACAGGCGGTGATGGCGAACAGGCCGGCGATGAAAATTCGCGCGGACAGCGGCGAGCGCCACGCCATGCCGGACACTTCGTCTTCGTTGCGGGCATTCGCCGCGCGGCGGATGTTGCCGGCGCTTAAAAACAGCGCACCTTTGGTCAGGCTGTTCGTCCAGACATGAAACAGGGCCGCATAAATTCCCAGCCCACCGAGCGCCGCGCCGACGGCAAGGATGCCCATGTGCTCGACGCTGGAATACGCGAGCATCCGCTTGAAATCCCGCGCGCTCAACAAAAACAGCGCGGCGACGAGCATGGAAAATAATCCGAACGCCAGCAGTGTGCGTTGCGTCATTTCGCCCCCGCCGGCGGCATCCACGACTTGTTTCACGCGCAGCACGGCCACAAATGCCATTGTGGTCATCCCGCCAGCGAGCAGCGCCCCGACGATGCCCGGCGCTTCGCCGTAGGCATCGGGTTTCCAAGTGTGCATCGGCGCGAGGCCCATTTTGGTGCCGTAACCGGCGAGCAGCAAAACCCACGCGGCGATCAACCACGGGCGCGTGAGCGATGCGCCTTGTGCGGCGAGCGCGGCAAAAGTCAAATCGCCGTTGCCGCCGCCGTGCAACGATGCATAGCCAAGACAAAACGAACCGAGCAACGAGAGCGCGATGCCCGTGCCGCCGACCAGCAGATATTTCCACGACGCCTCGAACGCGCGCGCCGTGCCATTGAAATGCAGCAGCGGCACGGTCATCAGCGTCGCCGCCTCCGCCGCCACCCATAGCAGGCCGAGATGCTGCGCCTGCAATGCGAGGCTCAAAAAACCCAGCAGAATCAGCAACGCGAAAACAAACAGCCGGTTGCGGCGCTCGGCGCGCACTTTCAAATACGCGACGGCGTAAATTGAGCAAATGAAAAACAGCAGCGACACCATCGGCAACACCGCCCGCGCCACGGGATCAAAGCCAAACCACGCGCCCGTCAATAGTGCCGGCGGATTCACCAGCAGCCACAGCGACAGCGCGGCATGCAGCGCGCCCGCCACCGGTAGCAGCCGCGGCCGCGTCCGTTCGTTTGGCCAGATGAATGCCGCACCGGCGGCCAGCAGCGGAATGGCGATGAGCAAAATTTCTTTCATTCGCGCAGCGAGGTGAGCTTGTTCGTGTCCAGCGTGTCGAATTCTTTTTGAATCCGATCCATGATGATGCCGATGACGAACACGGCCACGGTGAGGTCCAACAGAATTCCCGCTTCCACCAACAGCGGCGTGGAGTTAATCAGCAGGAGGCCGAACAAATAAATTCCGTTTTCCAAAATCAGGTAACCGCAGACCTGCGAGATGGCTTTGGCGCGGCCCATCAGCAGCAGAAATCCGGCGACAACCGTGGCGAACGAGCCGGGCACCAGCAGCGAGCCGGCGTGTTCCGGCAGCAACGGCAAGGTGCCGCCGAGCGCCACCGCGCCGATCGTCGCCGACGCGCCCAGCAGCAGCGACGGGACGAAACCGATCAGCGGTTTGACTTCGCGGTCAATGTTCGCCGCGCGCAACGCCCGCCGCAGCAGGTGCGGGATGACAAAACCTTTCACCGTAATCGTGCCGACGGCGACCACGCCGACCATCCATTGAAAATGGTTTTCAATCAGCAGCGGCAAAATGCCCAGGATCATTCCTTGCAGCGCGGCCGCGCGAATGACCGATGGCAGCCGGCTGCTCGCCAGCGCGAGCAAATTCAAACCCATCGCCAGGCCGATGAACAAGTTCAGCGCGTTCGTCACAGCCGGCCTCCTTTCCACGCCACCAGCAAGGCGAAAAGATTCAGCAGGAAGGAGGTCGTCAGCAGCAGCGGCACCCGGCGGAAGGCGAGCCGTGCCAGCAGCGATTCCACCAACCCCACGCCGACGGTCACCAGCAAAATGGCCGCGCCCAGTTCGCCTGCCGCCGCCAGCGGCGACAACGATTCCATCGGCATCACCGCCTGCGCCAGCAGCACGGAGAAGACGAGCAGTTTCAGCGACGCTCCGTGCAAAATCGCAGCCAGGGGCGGACCGCTGTGATCCAGCACCATGGCTTCGTGAATCATTGTCAGTTCCAAATGTGTGGTCGGATCATCAAACGGCACGCGGCAATTCTCCGCCAGCAGCACGCCGAACAAGCCCGCCGCCAGCAGCGCCGCGCCCGCGCCCGCCGCCGGCGGTGCCAGCATGCTCGTCAACGAAATGCTGTGGGTTTGCACGCTCAACGCCAGCAGCGCCGTGATGAGCGCTGCCTCGCCGATCACCGCGTAACTGACTTCGCGCGCCGCGCCCATGCCTTCAAATGCCGAGCCAGTATCCAGCGCCGCGCTCGACGTGCAGAATCGCGCCAGCGCCAGCAAATAGACAAACAGCAATGCATCGCCGCGAAATGCCAGCGGTGCGAGCGCCGGTCCCGCCGGCAGCAAGAGCGCCGCGCCGAGAATGGCCACCCACGCCACCGCCGGCCCGGCCACATGACCGGGCGAAACCGCCGTGCTCAACACCACGCCCTTGCGCCACAGCTTGAAGAGATCGTAGTAAAGCTGCCAGACCGGCGGACCGCGCCGCCCGGCGACCCACGCCTTGACTTTGGTGATGATGCCCGGCAACAACGGCGCAAGCAGCAACCAAACCGCCAGACGTAATATCATGTCGAAGACCACGTGCGCATCGTATTATCCTAAATTGCCGCGCTCGGCAATAATCCAGTTGCCCCGGCCCGGTTCCGCGCTGGCTTCAAAATATTTTCATGCTGAATGTTTTTGAGATTAAGCCACGCCGCGTTGCAGTGCTTATTTCGGCAAGCAAGCCCTTGTCACCACCGGTTCGCGGGCCGTGGAAGAAACGACCAAAACAGATTCTTGCCCTTTCGCTTCGCTCGCCGCAAAATCCGCACCATCCAAACACCGCGCCAAACTGAACCACTTGACCGGCGGCTCGCCAAGCACGAGCATAATGCAATTATTGAATGCAAACCCGCTGGAAAAAACCTCCCGGGAGCTTTCTGATCCGATCCGATCAGCGCCCACAGTCTGCGCCGCGTTGTCGCCGCACGCATCGGCACCACGAACTCAACGCCGGACATTTTTTCTTGAAAAACCTCGTCAAAAACAGCCGGCCACACGTTCAGCTTGGCGGATTTCGCTCGGCTTTAAAAAAATTGTTTTATTGCGCAGGTGTAATTCTGATCGCCGCTTGCGCACCGGGTGCCGGCGTGGAATTACTAAAAAAATCTCCAACGCCAGCAACCCGGATTGATTTTACAAAGGAGGCGCGGCCGATTCTCGCCAGCCATTGTTTCAAGTGTCATGGTCAGGATGAAGGTGCGCGCAAAGCGAAGCTGCGCTTGGACGTTCGTGAAATTGCCACCCAACCCGCCAAGTCGGGTGCGGTGGCGATCGTTCCCGGCAAACCGGACCAGAGTGAACTGGTGCGCCGAATTTTTTCCAGCGATG
>CAJAQO010000076.1 GCA_903944085.1 uncultured Verrucomicrobia subdivision 3 bacterium | reverse complement strand
CCAAAGCGGATTGCAATACATCGCGACCGGCGCTGTCACCGTGGCCAATGCGATCTTGTCCGTGGGTTCGCTCACCGTGGCCCGCGGGAACTATCTCGATAATTCCATTTCCGGCACGCTCACCTTGAACAGCGGCAGCACATTGATCTCGACCAACGACGTGGTGCTCGAATTTGCCGGCGCGGGTCATGGCAAGCTGGTGATGAACGGCGGCAATTTCATCATCGGTCCAAGCGCCGGCAAGTGGCTCATGATCGGCTATTGGGACAGCGGTGCGGGCGAGTTGGACATCAACAGCGGCAATCTTTTCCTGGAGAACAGCACGTCCATCAAAATGTCCCGCGGCAACAACAACACCGGTTCCAACGTGGTAAATCAACTCGGCGGCGCGGTGACGTTTTACAGCGATGCCGGCGTGACGGTGGGCGGCGGCGGCAATCTGGATTTAGATTATGCCGGCACGTCCAGCACCAACACTTACAATCTGAACGGCGGCACGTTGACCGTGCCGCAGATCATTGCGTCCTCGAGCGCGGGCAGCAATACCTTCAATTTCAACGGTGGCACGCTCAAACCCACGGCTAACAATGCCACTTTTATGCAGGGCTTGACGCGCGCGAATGTCCGCAACAGCGGCGCGAAAATTGACACCGCCGGCTTCAGCGTGACCATTGGCCAGGCGTTGCAACATTCCGCCATCAGTGGCGACAATGCCACGGACGGCGGATTGACAAAAAATGGCACCGGCACGCTGACCTTGAGCGGCGTTGAGACTTATACCGGAACGACGACCATCAATGCCGGCACGCTGGCTTTGGCGAGTGCAGGTTCCATTGCCAATTCCAGGAACATCGCCGTGGCTGGCGGGGCGGTCTTCGATGTGTCGGCGGTCACCGGCGGTTTTGTTCTTGGCGCGGCAAAGACCTTGTCGGGCAGCGGCTCCGTCAACGGCACGGTGGTCAACAACGGCACAATTGCGCCGGGCGCCGCCGGCACGACCGGCGTTCTGATATTCAGCAACTCGCCCACGTTGAATAGTGTGACCCTGATAAAAGTAAACCGCAATAACGGCACGCCGCTGAGCGACCAAATTAATCTGCCGTCGGGCGCGATGACTTACGGCGGCACTTTGACCGTGAACAACATCGGCGCTGCACTCACGGCGGGCGACAGTTTTCAGATTTTTTCAGCCGCAAATTACAACGGCAGTTTCGCCGCGCTAAATCTTCCGACACTGGGCACCGGCCTGGCTTGGAACACCAACGGCCTGACGAATGGAATCTTGTCCGTGGTGGCCACCGTGCCACCGCAGTTCACGCCGCTGGGAGCCATTACGCAAACGAGCGACGGCAATTTTCAGCTCGGCGGCTCCGGCGCGGCCGGCGTGACTTACGAACTGGATGCCGCCACCAATCTTTCGCTGCCGATTTTCTGGTTCTTCGTGACGAACAGCGTCGCTGACCAGAATGGCAATTTTCAATTCTGGGATTTGTCCGCCACCAACTTTCCGCAGAAGTTTTACCGGATCACCTCCGGCCATTGAATTTAACGCCGCGCAAGGCGAGTGAATTGGTGTTCATTTTGAAACCGCCGGCGCGATAAAATCGTTTCGCCATTCCCGAACACACTTTGTAGCTTTCCCGAATGCTGAACTACATCTGGCTCGGGCTGATGGTATGCGCCGTGCTCATCGGCGGCTGGAACGGCCAACTCAAGGAAGTCGCGGACAAAAGTCTGGAAATGGCCAACACCGCCGTCGTCACGATTTCCTTCGCGCTCATCGGCGTGATGGCGTTGTGGCTCGGCATCATGCGGCTCGCAGAACGCGCCGGCCTGGTTGCGCTGCTGGCGCGCGCGCTGCGTCCGCTCATGCGGCGAATTTTTCCCGAGGTGCCGCCGGAACATCCGGCGATGGGTTCGATGCTGATGAACATCGCCGCGAACATGCTTGGGCTCGGCAACGCGGCGACACCGCTCGGCTTGCGCGCGATGAAAGATTTGGAATCGCTCAACAAAAATCCCGGCACGGCGACGAATGCGATGTGCACCTTTCTCGCGATCAACACCAGCGGCATCCAGCTCATTCCGGTCACGGCCATCGCCATTCTCGCGGCAAATAAATCCACGAATCCCACGGCCATCGTCGGCACATCCATCATCTGCACGGCATGCGCGGCGGTCTCCGGCGTGCTGATGGCAAAGTTTTTGAGCAAATTGCCGATGTTTCGGGAAAAAGCGGAAAGCGGAAAGCGGGAAGCGGAAAAAAATCAAAGTCTCCTCACGCCCGCCGCGGCAAATGAAAAAGATAGAGTCGCCGTGCAAGAAGCCGCCACTTTGCAGCCGATGCAATGGTGGGGCGGCGTCATCATCGCGTCGTTCCTGCTCTTCTTTGTGTTTTTATTTTTGCGGATGGTTTTTCCGGAAACTTTCGGCCTGCCGATTCCCGCCGACACCGCGAAACAAAATATATTCATCCGCATCGTCAGCGCGGTTTCGCTGCTTTCTATTCCGTTTCTGCTGTCGGCGATTCCGCTGTTTGCCCTGCTGCGGCGCGTGAAAGTTTACGAGGAATTTGTGGACGGCGCGAAAGAGGGTTTTGACGTGGCCATTCGCATTATTCCATATCTCGTGGCGATGCTCGTGGCGGTCGGCATGTTTCGCGCGGCGGGCGGCATTGACCTGTTCAGCCGCGCACTTTCACCAGTTCTGAACCTCGTCGGTTTCCCGACGGATTTGCTGCCGATGGTTTTGGTGCGGCCGTTGAGCGGCAGCGGCTCGCTGGGATTTTTCACGGAGCTGGTGAAACAATTCGGCCCGGACAGCCTCATCGCGCGGATGGCGGGGACAATTTACGGCAGCACGGAAACCACGTTTTATGTGCTGGCGGTTTATTTCGGCTCGGTCGCCATCAAGCGCACGCGCCACGCGCTGCTGGCGGGATTGACTGCGGATTTCGTCAGCGTCGTCGTGGCCGTGACCGTCTGCCGGATTATTTTTGGCTGACGAATTCCGCTGCGATTTTGCAAAACCGTGACAACTGAATCCTGCGGCCGCCGCAAACTGCCAGCCATCAAACCCATGCGCCAACCTTTTGACGGGCCACACCATCATGGCTGACGGCACTTACATCTGGGTGGGGTTGATGGCGCTGATGCTGCTGGTTTTCGCGCTGGCTTTGCTCATCGGCCGGCGGCTTCAGCTGACCGTCAAAAATGATGGGCGGGCGCGTTACCTCAAGGCGCGCGCCGTGCTCATTCTTTACGGAATTCTCTTTGCGCTGGAAACGGTTCTGGCATGCCACCGGCAAGGCCAGTCCCGATTCAACAAATTTTGGTTGCCGGGTTGCTTTGCCCTGTGTTTCGGCCTCTTCTTTTTCCAATTTCTGCAAGCGCGGCGAAAAATGCTGGCGGAATCCGCCGGTGCAGTGAAAAATCCGAAAGATCGGCCGCCGGTGTTTTTCTGGCAGGCGGCTTTTATTTTGCTGCCGGTGGTGGGCTTGGCCTGGTTCGGTTTGTATTCGCTGCGGCAAGACCGCTTGCTCGCGGAACAGGAGGCGCGGGAGGCGGGTGAAACGCTCGCGCAGCGGCTCGCCCTCGCCGTCGGCACCGAAGGCGCCGTGCAATTGCGCGACTATCGCAACGTCAGCTTCAGTCTCCAAGCCAACCGGTCTGCGGATTTGGGGCTGTCGAGTTGGTCCGGCGGCAGGCCAACGGAAGATGCCGAGTGGCAGCGCATCAAAGAATGGCAGCAGGCCAATCCGGAAATTGACTTGGCCACGCTGCCGCCAACCGATGCCGGTAGCTATTGGGCTTCGCAGCCGGAAACGGCGCCCCCGCAACCGCCGGACTGGCTGGGCCAGTTGAATCCCGAACAACAACAGCTTTGGCTGGCTGCAAAAACATCAGAATTCTCCGCCCGGGATTTTTCCGCCGCGCCGGTCGCCATCGAAAAATTCCTCGCCTCAAAACCGCCCAAGGGTGCGCGGGCGAATGCGGAATATCTTTTGCTGCTGGCGAAAACGCGCGGCCTGGCCAACAGCGACGCGGTCGCCCAAATTGCGGAATTTTCCCGATCGCACTGGGGTGATTCGGATGAGCCGACCGACGCCGGATTGCCGCTGGGACAATTGATTTGTTATCAAGCTTTGCGCCGGCTGCCGGATGGCGCGGGCTTGCCGGAAAATTTTATCCGCTACCAGACCATCGCTTGGATGATTCAATATCGCGCTTCATTTTTTTCGCCGAGGCTAATCGCCGAAACGGAACGGGTCGCGCGCGGAACTGCGCAGGCGCAATATGCGGCGACGCTGAAAGCCTGGTGGAACGCCGAGGCCGTGGCCCGACAAGTCCTGAACGATTTTCGGGAACAATATCCGACGAATATTTGGAAACCCGCGCCGTTCTGGGTGAATTCGCGGCTCGGGAAATTTCTAGTTGTGCTGGGCGATCGCCGAATGGCTCCGACCAATTCCGACCTGACGCCGGTGTTTTTTTGCAACTATCTGCTCTTCCCGCAGACGGTGGTGGAAAAGGCGCTGGCCACGGCGATGCGAAAATCGGAAATTTCCCTGCCGGCCTACGCGCTGGTGGAATTTGAAATGGCTGGAAAAAAAATCGCGCTGTCGCGCAGGTCCGCCGTCGGGACGACCAAGGGCGAGTTGGTGTTGCTGGGCGAGGCGGCCGGTTTGTGGCAGGATCTTCCGCTCAACCAGCACGCTTATCCGTTTCGCATCCGGGTTTCGCTGGCCAGCCCGGAAATTCTTTACGCGCGCCAAAGCCGGCGCACTTGGCTGTTCGGCGCGTTGATTGTATTGTCCGCGCTGGCGGCGTTGCTGGGCTTGCTCACCGCGCACCGCGCGTTTCGCCGGCAGCTTCAGCTTAACGAATTAAAAACCAATTTTGTTTCCAGCGTCTCGCACGAACTGCGCGCGCCCATCGCATCGGTGCGGTTGATGGCGGAAAATCTGGCGCATGGAAAAATTTCCGAACCGGCGAAACAAAATGAATACTTTCGTTTCATCGTGCAGGAATGTCGCCGGTTGTCGGCGCTCATCGAGAACGTGCTGGATTTCTCGCGCATCGAACAAGGGCGCAAGCAATATGAATTTGAGCCGACTAATCTCATTGCGCTGGCGGAAACCACCGTGAAGCTCATGGAACCTTATGCGGCGGAAAAAGGCGTGCGGCTGGAAATCGCCAATATCGAAGCATCTGTGTCCAACAAGGAATTGAACTTGGATGGCCGCGCGATCCAGCAGGCGCTCGTAAACCTGATTGACAATGCAATCAAGCATTCGGCCAAAGGTGAAGCGGTAATGGTGGAAATTAAAAATGAAGAATTACGAATGAAGAATGACACTGACCGTGCGGCGATCAACGATCAACGATCAATCATCAGTTTGTCCGTTGCCGACCACGGGCCGGGGATTCCGGCGGCGGAGCAGGAAAAAATTTTTGAGCGGTTTTACCGGCGCGGTTCCGAGTTGCGCCGCGAAACCCAGGGCGTGGGCATCGGCTTGAGTTTGGTGAAACACATCGCGGAAGCGCACGGCGGACGCGTTTTGGTGCAGAGCGAGCCGGGCCAAGGCAGCCGGTTCACGATTGAATTGCCTATGCACAATAAAGAAACCAAGTAACAAAGTTCGGCATAAATTATTGCCGCATCTTGGTTGCTTGGTTTCTTGGTTGTTAAATTTATGGAACGCATTTTGATCATCGAAGACGAAACACCGATGCGCACGGCGCTGGCGGATTTGCTGGCGGGCGAAGGCTACCGCGCGTTGACCGCGGCGGACGGCGAGAGCGGCCTCGAACGCGCGCTCGCCGAAAAACCCGACCTCATCCTGCTCGACGTGATGATGCCCAAGCTCGACGGCTTTGCGGTGTGCGCGGAGTTGCGCCGCCTGGCCAGCGACGTGCCGGTGCTGATGCTGACGGCGAAAGGCCAGATCGAAGATCGCGTCGTGGGCCTCGACGCCGGCGCGGATGATTATCTGGTCAAGCCGTTCAGCACCGAGGAATTGCTCGCCCGCGTGCGCGCCCTGCGGCGCCGTGCGGAACGGAAAACCAAGTCGGCGGTGAAAATCAAATTGGGCGGCAACGAAATTGATCTGGCGCGACAGACCGCGTGGCGCGGGAACAAGGAAATTCACCTGACGGCGAAAGAATTCGCCATGCTGCGCCTGCTGGCCGGGGCCGAGGGCAAACCGGTGTCGCGCGAAAAATTTCTCGACGCCGTCTGGGGCTACACGGCGTTTCCGACGACGCGCACGGTGGACAACCACATCGCCAGCCTGCGTGCCAAGCTGGAGAAAAATCCCGACGCGCCGCGCTGGCTCAAGACCGTGCATGGCGTCGGCTACAAGCTTGATTTGTAGCAGCCGACGTAAGGCGGCTCAAACTCAACCGGAAAGAGTCAGAGCCTCGTTACCTCGGCTGCTACGAAATTAATTATTTTGCAAAAGCATGACAACTGGTGGCCCGGCATTTTGGCAGTCTGAAATTATTCAAATTATGAAAACGAAATTTGGCATTCTGGTTTTTCTGCTTGCGGTCGCGGGAGCGCCGGCGCAGACCAACGATCTCACCGCGCTGCTGCAGCAAGGTTTGTTCGAGGAGCAGGCCAATCGCAATCTTGACGCGGCCATTGAGGATTATGCGTCGCTCGCCCGGCAGTTTGACAAGGACCGGCAGCTTGCGGCGACGGCGGTTTTTCGCCTCGGCGAATGTTTTCGCGCGCAGGGAAAAACCAACGAGGCGGCGGCGCAATACCAGCGCATTCTCCGCGATTTTTCCGACCAACAAACGCTCGCCACGTTGAGCCGCCAGGATTTGACGGGCATGGGTGTCTCGGTCCCGCAACCGACAACCGAGCGAACGGTTGCCGTCGTTGCCAAAAATCCCGAGTTGGTGCGGCAGTTGGAGCTGGTTAAAAAGCTCCAGGCGATGACGATGGCTGATATCCGACAAGCCGCCCCGACCTTGCTGACGGACGCCACGTTGATCAATCTTATCTACCAGTATAATCAAGGCGAATTGGATCTATTGCGGTTGCGCGTGGATCACGGGGAAGATCATCCCGAGGTGAAAAAGACCCTGGCAATTCAGGATGAGCTGGGTAAAAAAATCACGGAACGACTTGGCGGGCTGGCGCGTGCGTTGGCTTTGGAACTGGCTGCCTCCGGAAACGGTGAAGGCGCGGTCGCGCCGGTTGAGGCGCGGCTCCAATCTGTGGCCGGCGAGGAGGAGCAGGAAATCCAGCGCATTCAAACGATGATTCAGAATAGTCCGGACTTGATCAATGCGCCGGGCGAAGGGGGCAACACGCCGCTGAACAAAGCGGCATACAACGGCTGGCTCAAAGTCGCGGCCTTTTTGCTGGATCATGGCGCGGATGTGAATGCGGGCGGCATTCCACCGCTGAACAGTGCGGCGTCGGCTGGTAATCGGGCGATGAGCGAACTGCTGTTGAGCCGCGGCGCAAATGTAAATTCAAAAGGTGCGCTGGGCAAAACGCCGTTGGCCATCGCCGTGGAAAAAAACTATCCGGCGGTTGCCGAGGTCTTGCTGGCGAACAAGGCGGACGTGAATGCGCCGGATGAATTTGGCAACACGCCGCTGGTTCCAGCCACGGAGAAAAAACAGGTGAAACTCATTCAGGCGCTGCTGACTGCGGGTGCCAATCTGAATCTGGAAAACAAACATGGCCAGACTCCATTCAGCGTTGCGGCCGCCAGCGGCTCGCCGGAAATCGTGAAGCAGTTTCTGGCGGCGAAGGCTGATCCCAACGGCGGCAAGCTGGACGCGCCGTTGCTGGCGGCCATTCATGCCAAAGATGTCGCGGCGGTGGAACTGTTGCTGCAAGCGGGCGCGAACCCCAACGCGAAAGGAGAAGATGATTGGCAGCCTTCTGCTTTGGGCGCATTCGGTCGTCCGGTCGGTCGCGGGTGGGAAACGCCGATAGCGCTTGCGGTTTCATCGGGACAGCTTCCAATGGTCAAACTACTTTTGAAATTCAAAGCCGACCCGAATGTTGGGCTGACCGATGGCCAGTCCGTTTTGTTTGGCGCGTTGTCGGATACCAACATGCTGGCGGCGCTGCTCGAGGCTGGCGGCAGCGCGGATGCGGGTCACCCGAATGCGCCGTTTGGCTGGACTTTGTTGGACGGCGCGCTGGCCAGCACGAATTTGACGGCGGTGCAACTGCTTTTGAAATTCAAGGCCGATCCGAATGATGCAAACTACGAGCGGCGGTCCATTCTGTTCCGCGCGCTGAATGACACGAACATTCTGGAATCACTTTTGGACGCGGGCGCAAAAGTGGATCCGGTCAGCCCGGATGAATTCGAATGGACGCCGCTGGGAAATGCCGTGCGGGAAAATAATGCGGCGGCGGTGGAAATTTTACTGAAGCACGGCGCGAATCCGAATTTTCACAACCGGAATGGCGTCACGCCGCTGCATCACGCGGCTTATGCGCGGGCCGACCGCCAGGTTTTTGAGTTGTTGTTCGCCGCCAAGGCTGATCCAAACGTGCGCACGGGCAATGGCAAAACGCCGCTGGACGCGCTCAAGGAATTCATCAAACAGACCACCAGCCAGCTGGCGCCGGGCATGGCGGACGCCGCCAAACAAATCAAACTGGCGGGCGAACTCGCTGACCTGCTCCGCCAGCATGGCGCGCTGGATGAATTGCCGGATTTCACGCGTATCCGTATCACGCGCCAGGGCTTGACGCAACCGCTTGAAGTGTTCCGGCGCGGAGCAAGTTTAACCAACCACTTCACTTTGCTGGAAACGGCGATGCGATTTTACAACTTTAACCAGGTTGTTCTTCCAGGTCAGAACTCGCAGGCAGCTTGGTCGGCTGTGCCGTTCCCGGATTTTGGACGCATCCTCATCCGGCGGCCCAGTGCCATGCCCGGCGGCAAATATGAGGAAATCAAAGTGAGTCTGCTCGACAGCAGCAACGTGGTGGATTGCGCGCAAGATGTGTCGGTGAAATTCGGCGACGTGATCGAAATTCCTGAGAGCGTCCACGCGTTGAATGCGGTCATGCCGAAACCGGTGCAGGAGATGGAAACGTCTTTGCCGTTGCCTCAGGGGGCAACTTTTGCCGAAAGACTGCAATCTATCACGTCGCAATCAAGGGGAGGGATCAACTCTTATCAAACCGCTAAACTCTGTCTCCAAAAATCCGTTCAACTGGTAGTGGCGGGCGAAACAAACAGTTTCAAGGTGAATTCGTGGAAGGAAGGATTCTTGAGTCAGGCACTCGGCAAAACTGAAGCCCGGTCGGCACTGCGCTCATCCTCGGATTTGTCGCGAGTGACGGTGACGCGCAAAATGGGCGACTCCGGCCAGCCCTCCGTTTTCACTATGGACGTTACGGGCAGTTCGCCCAATCCCGACGATCTGTGGTTGCAGGACAGCGACGTCATCACGGTGCCGGAAAAGCCGTAACTTGATTCTGTAGCAGCCGAGGTAATGAGGCTCAAAGCACCAAATCAAAAAAAACAAAAAACCGGAAAGCGACCAGCGAAAACAAGTCAGAGTCTCCTTACGTCGGCGGCTACAGTTTATTTTTGAAACACGCTGACGCGGGCGGGCGGCAGGTTGAGCCAGACGATTTTGGAGGCGAGCAGCCGGAAATCATCCGCGCCCCGGCTGCGGTCTTTCACGATGTGATAGCTGTATTGCACCCAGCGGCCGCGCGGCTCAAGGATGGCGCGGATTTTCTGCGCCAGTTCGTCCGCCTGCGCTTTCGGAAAATTCAGCAGCGGCAGGCTGGAGATCACCGCGCCGACGGATTCGATGGGCAGCGGGCAGTCGCGCAGCAGTTGGTCGAGATCCCAAGCATCGCCGGCGATGATGTGGGCGCGCGGGAATTTTTTTTGAAGGCGTTTCGCGAGGTCGGGATTTTTTTCAATGGCCACAAGCCGGTCTTCGCGCAGGCCATGCTTGAGCAAGGCGTCCGTGACGGCACCGGTGCCGGGGCCGAGCTCGAGCACAAAACTCTCCCGGTCGCGCGGCAGCCAGCGCGCCATCGCCGCCCCCAGTTGGGGCGAACTGGGCGCGACCGCGCCGGTGCGCTGCGGATTGGCGATCCACGCGCGCAGGAACACCGTCGAGTCGCTTAACGCCGCAATGATTTTTCGAGCCATGCAGGATGCTGATTTTGACCCTATACTAGTGCATCCGTTCATTAATGCACTAACGAAAATTATCGGTATCAGGGCGCGTGCTTGTAAATCTTTTGCAATTCGGCCTGGACGGCCGTGCGCCGCGTCCGCCATTCATCCCAGCTTTGTTCCCAGCCTTCGCCGACGAGATTGGTCTGCGCGGCAGGCCAGAGGGCGTCGAGTTTTTTCAACGCCTTTTCCGCCTCGCCCGGCTGGTGCCAGCGCAAATGCGACTCGGCCAAGTTCAACTGGTTTTCGGGAAAATCCGGCGCGAGCGCGGCGGCGCGCTCCAGAAATTCGCGCGCCTTGCGCTTGCTGCCGATGCTGATCGGCCAGCCGGGCGCATCACGATAGAGCAGGCCCAGGCAGCGCGGCGGGCCGGCGAAATCAAGTTTTTCATCCAGCTCGTCCGCGGCCTTGAATTCGCGCTCGATTTCCTTGACCAGCTTGTAAGCCGCGATGGATGGAGCCTCGGCTTCGGCGAGCTGGCCAAAATTCATTGCCAGATAATAATGCGCCGGCGCGGATTTCGGCTCGCGCGCCAGCGCCTGACGGCAAGCGGCGATGCCCGTCTGCGCCAATGCCGCCCGCTGCGTCTCGTTGGTGGCAAATTCAGCCCAGTCAAAACTCGCGCGGCCCAATTGCCAAGCGGCGGCGGCATCGCCCGGCTGCGTCGCCAACAGTTTTTGCGCCTGGAAAAAGTTGGTTTCGGCCCGCGCGGCAAACGTCCGGTTGGTGGCCGTTTGGCCGGGCGCGGCGGCGGCAGCCAACGCCACCAGCAAAAAAACAGCGCAACCTTGCGCGCGTAATGGTGTTGGCAGTGGCATGATACGGTCAATTAGAAGTTGCTATCGTGGCGGACTGATTTATACTCGGCAAGTGAGATTAAGATGGAATTTTTTGTGGCTGGCCATGTTGGCAGCGGTTTCCGGGCTGACCGCCGGCTGTGGCGGCATCAGCGCGTCGAAAACTGTTTCGCCGCTGGACTTCATCATGCCAGGCATCCTCCGGGCTGACCCGGTGCCCGCGCCTTCGAGTCCGGCTGTTCCGGCCGCGAAAATTGTTCAAGTCTAAAGCCTAACTTATGCGTTTCCCGTTTGCACTGACGAAAAAAATCGCCAGCCACATCATCAAGCACAAACTCCGCAAAACTCCCAAGTTTGCGATGGTATTACAGCTTGAGCCGCTGCACACCTGCAACCTCACCTGCACCGGCTGCGGGCGCATCCGCGAATATTCCACGTCGCTCAAGGACATGGTGCCGCTGGAACAATGCCTGGCGGCGGCGATGGAATGCGAGGCACCTATGGTTTCCATCTGCGGTGGCGAGCCGCTGATTTATCCGAAGATCGAGGAACTCGTCGCTGGTCTGCTTGGCCAGGGCCGCGTCATTTACATCTGCACGAACGGCATGTTCATGCGGAAAAAAATGCGCGATTATCTCGCGGCAATTTATTCGCCGGCGCTGGAGCCCAAGCTCAAACAACTGCTTGACGGGAAATTAATCACCGACAAGGAAGCCGAAGTCATCCGCAAATCCGATGACGCAGCGAAGAAAAAAATCGTCATCCGCCCGACGCAATGGATGTATTGGAACGTCCACGTTGACGGTTTGGAATTCACGCACGACCTCATCGTTGAGCGCGAAGGCGTGTTCAAGGAATGTGTCGAAGCCATCAAGATGGCGAAAATCTGCGGCTACCAAGTCGCGACGAACACCACGGTCTATCGCGAAACCGACGTGACCGAAATCGAGGACATGTTCAAGTATTTGAGTTCGCTCGAAGTGGACGGCCACACGATTTCGCCCGGCTACGATTACGATGCGGCGAAGAAAGACATGGTTTCGCGTCTCGGCCGTGATCCGAAGGAATTTTTCCTGACACGCGACATGACGCGCGCAAAATTCGCCAAAATCCAGGACTGGGGAAAAGCGTTCACCATTTTCGGCACGCCGGTATATCAGGAATTTCTCGCCGGCAAACGCGAACTTACCTGCACGGCTTGGGCGATTCCAACCTACAACGTCAAGGGCTGGAAAGCGCCGTGCTATTTGATGACCGACGGCCATTACTCCGGCTATCAGGAAATGCTCACGAAAGTGAACTGGGAAAAATACGGCGTCGTGAACGGCGTCGCGCGCGATCCGCGCTGCGAACATTGCATGGTCCATTGCGGCTACGATCCGAGCGGCGCGCTCGGCACGAATTACCAGCGCGGCGACAACTGGAAAAATTTCAAATACAATTTCGGCTCCAAACCGAAGCCGTTTCCGGCCTCGCCTGAACTGGAAAAGCGCGCTTACAACGGCGCGACCATCGGCAAAGGTCATCTGGCCGAAGCGAAGGCCATCATCAATTCGCCCGCCGCCGGTGCGCGCGGCGCTTTCTCGCACAAGGAAGAACCGCATCAGCATGAAGAACACGTCGGCTCGTTCTGCGGCAGCGAAGGTGCCGCCAGCGAGAAAAATGATCTGCTCGCGAAGATTGCAGCGAACAAAAAGACGGAATAATTTTTCGCGGTTGAATTCGGATGAGCCAGACACTCTATCTCTCACCACCGAGTTTCGACGGTTTTGACGGCGGTGCTGGCGCGCGGTATCAGGCGCGGCGCGAAGTGACCAGCTTTTGGTATCCGACCTGGCTCGCGCAACCGGCCGCACTCACGCCGAATTCCAAGTTGCTCGACTGTCCGCCGCTGGGCATTGACCTCGCTAAATGCCTTGCCATTGCGAAGGATTTCGATCACGTCATTATCAACACGTCCACGCCGTCGCTGAAAAACGATTGCAAAGTCGCCGAAGCCATCAAGGCGCAAAAGCCGGACACGAAAATCGGTTTCGTCGGCGCGCACACGATGGTGCTGCCGACGGAAACTTTGAAAGCTTCGCCGGCGATTGACTGGGTGGGGCGCAAGGAATTTGATTTCACCTGCAAGGAAGTCGCCGAAGATCGTCCGCTGGAAACGATCGCCGGTTTGTCCTTCAAAAATCGCGATGGCAAAATCGTTCACAATGCCGAGCGCGAGATGATTCAGGACATGGACACACTGCCGTGGGTGGCGGACGTTTATAAACGCGATCTGGAAATCGAAAAGTATTTCATCGGCTATCTGCTGCATCCGTATATTTCAATGTATACCGGCCGCGGCTGCCCGGCGCAGTGCAGTTTCTGTCTCTGGCCACAGACCATCGGTGGGCACAAATATCGCGTCCGCTCGCCGCAAAATGTCGCGGACGAAATGGCCTACATGAAGAAAATTTTTCCGCAAGTGCGCGAATTTTTCTTCGACGACGACACCTTCACCGCGAACCTCCCGCGCGCCCGCGAAATCGCCAAAAAACTCGGCCCGCTCGGCGTCAACTGGAGCTGCAACAGCCGCGCGAATCTCGATTACGACACGATAAAATCTTTCAAGGACAACGGCCTGCGGCTGTTCCTCGTCGGCTACGAAAGCGGCAATGACGACATTCTCACGCGCATCAAGAAAGGCGTGACCACCGACGAAATGCGCCGGTTCACCAAAGCCTGTCACCAAGCCGGCGTGGTGATTCATGGCACATTCATTCTTGGCTTGCCGGTGGAAACGAAAACGACGATTGAGCAGACAATCAATTTTGCCAAGGAGCTGGATGTTTTTTCGCTGCAAGTTTCTCTGGCCGCGCCGTATCCCGGCACGGAACTTTACGAGCAGGCCAAGCTCAACGGCTGGTTCGTGAAGAAAGACAAGACCGACCTTGTCGAAGCCGGCGGGCTACAGCAAAGCACGCTGGAATATCCTGACGCGACCAAGGAGGAAATTTTCGAGGCGGTGGACCGTTTTTATCGCAGCTATTACCTGCGTCCGAAACCGATTCTGCGCATCATCAAAACGATGCTCGAAGACAAGGACATTTTGGTGCGCCGCTGCCGCGAAGGCTACGAATTTTTCCGCAGCCTCAACGAACGCAAAGCCGACCTCGCGGCCGCCAAAACGGCCGCCACTTAAAAATCGGCAACGCACCAAGATTAATCCAATTCCGTCTTGGAGTTCTTGGCACCTTGGTGGTTAGTTTTTGAAGCCGGCGGGAATCGCGGCTTGTGTTTGCTCCAAAACAGACCATGCTGGCAACCATGGAAAAATCTTGGCTCGGCAAAATATTTTCTCCGGCGCAAAAAACGCAACCGGCGGCGGTTCCGCCCAATCTGGATCGCAGCGATGCGGAGGTGCAGTTTGGCCTGGGCCTGCAATGCGCCAGCGGCACCGGCGCGGCGCTGGATTATGCGCAGGCGGCAGACTGGTATCGCAAGGCGGCGGATCAAAACCATCCGCTCGCGCAGTTCAATCTCGGAACGATGTATGCACAGGGCCAGGGCATGGCGAAAGATGATGCGCAGTCCCTGGTCTGGTTTGGCCGGGCGGCGAACCTGGGCGATGCCGGCGGCCAATATAACATGGGCCGGAGTTGCCAGCGCGCCAGCATGGACGGCCGGCCGGCGGACGCGCCGGAAGCGCGGATCGAAGCTTACAAATGGTTTCAACTTGCCGCCGCCCAAGGCTACAAAAACGCTGACGGGGCTTATGCCACGCTGACATTCAAAATGACGCGCGCGGATGTGGCCGAAGCCGTCCAGCGGGTGGCCAGCTTTTCGGCGGCGAAAGATCGCAAGCGACTGCCCGCGTGAAGGGCGTGTTGGCTCACGCCGGAATTTCCGCCGGGCCCTTGCCGCGCCCATGGTCAAGATTGATGAACTGCTTGTTCTCGCCGATATAGCCGACGATGTTGAATTTGCCGACCGGCTCCTGTTTCGCCGCCTTGAGCGCGAGGGCTGTGCCGGCGTAGCGTTTGCCCTCGACGGCGTTTTTGGTCCAGCGGCCTTCGCCGAGGAAAAATTTCAGCGAGTCCGCGTCTTCGATGAGGATGTTCATAGACAGGCAAGTTAGCATAGTCGCGGGCACAACCGGCATGTTAAACCGGATTATCTTGCGGCGCGCGAAGAATGGCCCGGTGCGGCGGCAAACATTTCGGGCGGCAAACGTTCAGGGCAGAACGTGGGCGGGCGTGACGGTGTAGCCGAGCGAACAAGTCGGCTTATCGCCAACTTTTTTTATGGTATAAATGCCGCCGCCCGGACATCCGGGAATCTTGCCTTGACTGTTGAGCTTGATGTAAGGCGTCAGGTCGTCGGGGAAATTAATGGCTTCGCCATTGGTCTTATGATTTTCCAAAGCGAATTGTTTTGCGGCGGCATCAATTTTTCGAAGATTTATAATGCAAGGGCCTGGAAGCCCTCCGCTTGACACGCGTGGCGCAACGAGATTTGGAATTACCACGGCTAAAACTGTCACTAGAAAAAAACAAAAGGCAATTGCCCAAAAAGCAAATCTGAATGCGAACGATTTCTTTTGTGTTTCATTCATAAAAGAATGAACACCGCCCAACAAATCTCGTTGCGCTGATTTACCTTCTCCGGCCGCCGGGCGCGAAGTGGTAGCCGCCGTGGACGCGTCCGCCGCGCACTTTGCCGGGGAAACCGCCCGCCGCCGCGCCGGGCTTGGCTTCTTCAAACAACGCGGTGTAGGTGTAATTGAAATTTTCCAGCTTCACGCGCGCAATTTTCTGGCTGATGAAACGTTCGATGGCATAAACATGCGGCGCATCTTCGGCCACCATCAGCGTGTAGGCGTCGCCCGTATGCTCCGCGCGACCGGTGCGACCGATGCGATGAATGTAATCCTCCGGATGCTGCGGCACGTCGTAATTGATGACGTGGCTGACGTCCGCGATGTCGAGGCCGCGCGCGGCGATGTCCGTGGCGACGAGCACCTCGTATTTGCCTTCGCGAAAACCTTCCAACGCCTGCTCGCGTTCTTTTTGCGTGCGGTTGGAATGCAGCACGGCCACGGCGTGGTTCGCGCGCTTCAGCAAGCCAGCGACGCGGTCTGCGCCGTGCTTCGTGCGACAAAACACCAGCACCGAATTGTAGTTCACGCTTTCGAGCAACTGGACCAGCAAATCGGATTTTTGCGTGTCGGAAACGGCATAGATGACGTGCTTCACCGTTTCGGCGGGCGTGCGGCGCGCGCCGATTTCAATCGTCTCCGGATTGTGCATCGCCCATTGGATGAGCGTTTCAATCTGCGGCGGAATGGTGGCGGAAAACAGCGCGGTGTGGCGATGCTTCGGACATTTTTCCACCAGCCGGCGCACGTCGGGAAGAAAACCCATGTCAAGCATCCGGTCGGCTTCGTCGAGCACGAGAAATTCCACCTTGTCGAGCCGCAGCGTGCCTTGTTCCAAATGATCGAGCAGTCGGCCCGGCGTGGCGGCGACAACGTCCGCGCCGGCGCGAAGCTCGTCGGTCTGCTTGCCGTAGCCAACGCCGCCGTAAACGACGGTGACTTTCAAATCCGTGAACCGCGCGTAATCGCGGATGGCCGTCTCGACTTGCGACGCGAGTTCGCGCGTCGGCTCCAGAATGAGCGCGCGCGGGCCGACGGGATTATGTTTGCCGAGCTTGGAAAGAATGGGCAGGGCGAACGCGGCGGTCTTGCCGGTGCCGGTCTGCGCGCTGCCGATGACATCGCGGCCGGACAACACGAGCGGAATGGCGCGGAGCTGGATGGGCGTGGGATCCACATAACCCATCGCCTTGACGCCGTCCATCATGACTGGCGAAAGGCCTAATTTACTGAAAGGCATGAGCCATAGTAACCATTTGGCGAATTAAGGAAAGCAATGAATTGCGGGGTGACGCAGCGGGCTGTTCCGGTCGGAAGCTCTCGCAAGAAACGAAAAACCCGGCGCAGTGCGCCGGGTCGGTTTTCGAGGCTGCGGCGCAACGAAATAATTTCGCCGCCGCCGCCGCCAAATAATTTTATGCCGTCGGTGGATTCGCTTCAACCACAGGCGCAGGCACAGCTTCGACCACCGGTGCCGCGACGACTTCCGCCGGTGCCGAAGTTTCTGCCACAGCTTCGGTGACCGGAGTTGCCGGCGCGGAAACTTCCGTCGCAAGTTCAGCAGCGACTTCCGCCGGTGCAATCGTTTCCGTGGCCGTGGTCGCTTCACCTTCGGCTGGCTTCGCGGGTTTCTTTTCCTGCTTCACCGGCTTGGGCGCGGGCTTCTTCGCCGTTTCCATCCGGCCGTCGGCGAATTCCAGCACGGCACCCTGATGAATCAGCCAGTGCAAATCCACGATGACCGCCGTCTGTTCCGGCGTGGCTTCAGGCGCAGCGGGTTCGGCGGGCTTCGCCGGCTGGGCCGGGGCCGATGCGGAAGCAACTTCGCCTTCGGCCACGGGCGCGGCCGGCGTGACTGGAATTTCTGTAACCGGCACTTTCGCCACCTTGGGCGTCGGCGCGAGCGCCTCGATCAATTTCTTCCGCGTGCATTTCGCGTTGCCGTTGATGAAATCAATGATGCGCTTGATGTTTTCCGAAACCGGCGTGGTTTCGAGATCAAGGAACGTCGGCCGCGCGACGCTGACGTGCGTGACGGTTTTGTTGACCTTGAAAAATTGCAGGCCGTATTGCGCGAACTGCTGGCTGAGCTTCGTGGCGATGGGCAGCGGGAAAAATTTCTGGTGCTCCCATTCCTGCCGGATGAGCCGCTGCAAACCGCTGCTCCGCAAACTGCGGCTCGCCAGCCCGGCGACCACGAGCGTCTCCACCGGCTTGATGATCGAATCCTTGTGCGTCGCGCGGAAATGTTTTTCCACCTCTTCGAGCGTCGCCAGCTTGAGCGGCTCCGGCACGTTGAGGCAAACGTATTCCGTTTTGAAACTCTGTTCTTCAATCCATTTTTTAACGACGGCTTCGTCCTTCACAATTTTCACGCGCGCCTTGAACATATCAAACGGCATCCGCGAAAATTTTTCCGTATGCAGTTTGCGCAATTGGTTTTGATAATCGTGATGATTCGGCGGGCCGAGGATGACGCCGCTCAAACCGCATTGCGCGACGAACGTGTAAACGCCCTTCGGCGGCTCCGTCGCCGTGCGCTCGGCCTGGTAAAACGTGGCGAAATGATTTTTGAGCACGTGCGCGACGGCTTCGTCCTCGTTCGTCCATGGCGAATCGTCCAGCGCGCAGACAAACAGCGATTGCGCCGCGCCGTCGGATTTTTTCTTGGTGAGCAGGACGGAATAGCGTTCCGCCTTTTGCAAAATCAGCAGCGCAATTTGAAACAGCGGATACGCGCGGCCCGTCATCTTGATCTGCTTCGACAACTGCTCGACCCCGCGTTCTTCCGGGATGAACGCGACGTTCAGCTCCGGCAAGGGCGCCGGCGGCGCGGGCCGTTCCTCGCGGCGATCATCGCGCCGGTCGCCGCCACGGAAACCACCTTTGCGGTCGCCGCCGCCAAATTTCGCACCGCCACCGCGCGGCGGACCGCCAAAGCCGCCCCGGCGTTCACCACCGCCGCCGGGACCATCGCGGCGCGGCGCCCGGCGTTCGCCGGGTTTGCCGCTGAACGTGCGTTCGGGCTTGACACCTTCATTGCCGGTGAACTTGGCAAATTTGTTGGACTCGGTTTTCCCCTGCGCCCACGCGGGCTGAAAGAGGTTTTCCAAGTTGAGATCGAGATCGGAAACGTTGCTCATGTAAAAATGTAAAAAATGCCCCGACACGCGGGGTTGAAATTCAATCATAGCATGGATTGAGGCGGCAGGGAAAGCAAGGCTGCAAAAGGCGCATTAATTTGGAGCGCGGCGAGTGTTTCCCAGTTCCGAAGCGCGATCAGGCTTAAACACCCAAGCGCGATCCGGCAAAAGTTTTGCGTGAGTTTGGCCGCCGGGTGTTGGATGCTTGCGTCGGCAAATGACCGGCAACGACTGGCAACTGGTAGGTTTCTCGGCGCGGATGGCGGTGAGCAGCACACTGCTTATCCTGCCATTTGGCGTGGCGCTGGCGTGGCTGCTGGCGCGGCGCGACTGGCCGGGCAAAACTTTCGTTGAAACGTTTGTCTCACTGCCGCTGGTGCTGCCGCCGGTCGTGACGGGCTTGGTGTTGCTGGAACTTTTTGGAAAACGCGGGCCGCTCGGCCATTGGCTCCACGCGCAGCTTGGCCTGGATGTGGTTTTCACTTGGAAAGCCGTCGTGCTGGCGCTGGGCGTGATGGCGCTGCCGCTGCTCGTGCGCGCCGCGCGGACGGCCATCGAGGAGGTCAATCCCGCGCTGGAGCAGATCGCGCGCACGCTCGGCGCGAGCGAATGGCGCGTATTTTACACCGTCACGCTGCCGCTGGCGCGGCGCGGGATTTTTGCCGGCGTGCTGCTGGCGTTCGCCCGCGCGCTCGGCGAATTCGGCGCGACGATCATGGTGGCCGGCAACATTCCCGGCCGCACCACCACGCTGCCGGTGGCGATTTATTCCGACGTTCAAGCCGGCGACGACGCCCACGCGTGGACGCTGGCGGGCATTTCCACCGTCATCGCGTTTCTCGCGCTGTGGCTCGGCGAAAAATTATCGCGGAGGCGCCAATGACTTCGCCGGTGCTGCGCGCAGATTTTTCAAAAAAGTTTTCCGGCGGCCCGGTCATCCGCGCCGACGTTCTGGAAATTTCCGGCGCGGGCGTGACCGTGCTGTTCGGTCCGTCCGGTTCGGGGAAGACAACCATTCTCCGCTGCCTTGCCGGATTGGAAACGCCGGACGAAGGGACTATTTCCTTTGCCGGCAAAACGTGGTTTCAGAAAAGCGGAAAGCGGAAAGCGGAAAGCGGAAATGATTTTATCCTGCCGCCGAAAAATCGCGGCGTCGGTTTTGTGCCGCAGGATTACGCGCTGTTTCCGCACCTCACGGTCGCCGGCAACATCGCCTACGGTTTGCACGGGCGCAGTGCCATGGAAACAAAGTCGCGTGTTGCGGAAATGTTGCGTTGGCTTGATCTCGCTGGACTCAACTCACGCCTGCCACATGAACTTTCCGGCGGACAGCAACAGCGCGTGGCCCTTGCCCGCGCGGTGGCGCGCGAGCCGAAGCTGCTGCTGCTCGACGAACCGCTGGCCGCGCTCGACACGCCCACGCGCCAGCGCTTGCGCGGCGAGTTGCGAAAATTGCTGCGCCAACTTGCCATTCCCACCGTCGTCGTCACGCACGACCGGTTGGAGGCGTTGTCGCTCGGCGATGATTTGGTGGTGTTGGACGAAGGCCGCATCGTCCAGCGCGGGCCGGTGCAGGCCGTGTTCAGCCGGCCGGCAAATCTGACGGTCGCCGGCATCGTCGCCGTTGAAACCATTCAGCCCGGCCGCGTGCTTGAATTGAAAGATGGTCTGGCCACGCTGCTCGTCGGCCGCGCGCAGCTCACGGCGGTGGCCGGCGATTTGCCGGCGGGTGCGACGGATGTTTTTGTCTGCATCCGCGCCGAAGATGTGATTTTGACGAAGGAAGACGCGGCCCATGCCAGCCCGCGCAACCGGCTGGCCGCCGTGGTGCGCGCGATTGCAAACGAAGGACCGTTGACGCGCATTGAACTGGATTGCGGCTTCCCGCTGACGGCGGTTTTGACCAGGCAGGCGTGTGCGGAAATGGCCTTGCAGGAAAACGACACGCTGCTGGCGCTGGTCAAGGCGCCGCAAATTCATCTGGTGCCGCGCGGCGGATAAAATCGGCGGCCGGCCCGGTGAAGCCGCGCTTGACCAGACCGGTCAAATTCAATACCAAAGACGCCGTCGCAAAACACCCAACACCCAGCGCAACGATTCCTTGAAGCCCCTGCAAAAAATTATTTCCGGCTGGCGGGGAGGCAAATTGTTTTGCGGCACCGGCTGGCTGCTGGCCGCGTTGTTGAGCTGCTGGGCCGCGCCGCACTTTTATCATCGCCTGATCAGCCTACTGCCCGCCGTCCAGAATGAAAACTGGCAGCAGACCTTGGCGGAAAAAAAACGGGCGCTGGCAACTGCTTGGCAGGATTCGCGTCCGCTGCTGATTCTGGCCGGCGACAGCCAGATTGAATTCGGCAACTGGTATGATTTGTTTGGCGGCGCCTGGGCGGTGCGCAACTGCGGCCTGGCCCGCGCCAAAATTGCCGACGTCACCGAACTGGTTTCCGCCATCGGCAGCCCGCATCCCAAAACGGTGGTGCTGCTGTGCGGCGTCAACAATCTCGGCGCGAACGAAACGAGCGCCGCCAGTGTGCGCGAATTTGAATTGCTGCTGACCGCCGTCCATACGCACTTGCAGCCGGAAGCCATTTTCGTTTTGTCCGTTTTGCCCGTGCGCGAATCGGCGGTGGACCACGCGAGCCGGCAATTCAATTTGAAGGTAAAAGAATTCAACGCCGCGCTGGCCGGCTGCTGCCGCGCGCATCAGGTTAGGTTCGTGAATGTGAATGCCGCCGTCGCCGATGCGCACGGCGGACTGGCCGCCGAACTCACGCTTGACGGTCTGCATCTGAACGCGGAAGGTTATCGCCGGCTGGCCGGGATCATTGCTCCGCAACTCGCTCCGCCCCAACACGCGCCTTGAAAAAAGATTCTCCAGAGCCGCCCGCCCGCCACTGGCTGGAACCGTGGCATGTGGACCCCAGCGCCAACCGCAACTACGATTTCATTGATGGTTTGCGCGGCCTGGCCATCCTGATGGTGCTGGCTTGCCATTCGGTTTATGCCAAGCCGCCCGATGGTTTGACCGGCCGGTTCGTGCTCAACTTCGCCGGCACGCTCGGCAACGGCGTCGGCTTGTTTTTCACGCTGTCAGGTTTTCTGATTTCCTGGCCGTTTTGGAAACGCAAGGTCAACCGCGCCGAATCGCTGATCCCGCCGGGCTACGGCTGGCGGCGCTTTTGGAAAATTTATCCGCCACTCGCGCTTTCAGTTTTGCTGCTGACACCGTGCTATATTTTGTGGCTGGGCGACGCGGCCGGTTTCATCCACACCGGCATCCGCTGGCTCACGGGCTTGGCGTTTTTGCTGCCGGTCAGCGGCAAATTCAATCCGGTCATGTGGAGCCTGGTGGTGGAAATCCATTTTTACCTGATCCTGCCGCTGCTGTTTCTCCTCACCAAACCGCTGCCGGCCAAAACGTGCGTCTGGGTCGTTTCACTTTTTTTATTTGGCGTGCCGGTTTTGATACAAACGACGACCGGGCTGGCGCCCACGTTCACGCCGGAAATCAACGACCCGTTTTGCACCGGGTTAAGTTCGTTCTGTTTCGGCGTCGCCGTCGCCGGCATTGACAACTTGAAATGGTGGAACAAAAGCTGGAGCACAATTGGCGATGCCGGCTGGTGCGTGGTGCTCGTCGGGCTGGGCGGGCGGGCTTGGTTTTTAATAAACCCGCAGTCTCATGCCGCCTTTCTGGAGCACTTGTTTAGTTGGACATTCACGCTCGGCACCGGCTGTCTGCTCTGCTACGCGGCCGATCCGCAAAACCCGCGCGCGCGCTGGCTGTGCGCGCCGTGGCTGCGCTGGTGCGGCATCATCAGCTACGAATGGTATCTGTTCCACCAGCCGATGATTATTTGGTCGCGCGAACTGTTTGGTCCTGCCCACGGTGACATCATAAAATACGGCTTTATTATCGCCGTGCCGCTGGTGGTGAGCGCGGGTTTTTCCGGGCTGGTGTATCGCATCTTTTCGCTGCCGATCCTGCAATACGGCCGCGCCAAAAAATCCGCGCGCAAATAAAATCCGCCGCCGCCTACTCCACAAAAGGCAGGCCGGACGGATGCCCGGTGCGCGCGACCAGTTGATAGCGCGCCGGCTCGTAATGATTTTCCGCCGTGAACGGTGCGACGAATTTGTCCGCCACCAAATCATTGCGGACAAAAAACGCATTCACTCCGATGAGGTCGCAGCCGACCAGCGAATAGCCGAATTCCGCGCCGAGCCGTTCATACGCCTTGAGGCTGGCCCCGTAAAGCTGCGTCCCGTTCCAACTCCGCCCCGGTTGATACGGATGAATCCACGCCTGGTCCGGCGGGAAGGCGGGATTGTATTCCACCACCACCACGCGCGGCTTGAACTGTTTCAGCGCGGCCCAGACGTGATAGGTGTCCAAATCAATATCGAGCGAGAACAAATCCACTTCCGCCGGCACGCCCAGTTCGGCCAGCAGCGCGGTGATTTTTTCCGGCGCGACGAACGCCTGCCGGACTTTCAAGCGGGCCGCCGTGGCGGGCGTCTCGCGCAACTTAGCGCCGATGTGGTCACACAAGGTTTGATCGCCTTCAATCCACCAGCCGCTCCAGCCCAGCGCCACCAGCGCGGCGGTGTTGTTTTCCCAGCCGTTGCCCGCGCCGATTTCCAGAAAGGTTTTCGCCTGGACGCCGATGCGCCGGAAAATTTCCGCGATCATGCCGTCCTCGTAATTTTGCGACCAGTATTGCGCGCCGTGCGCCAGCAGCCGGCGCGGATCGCGATACCGCTCATGGCCGGCCTTGACCGCCTCGATGGCCTCGATGATGCCGGCTCCAGCCAGCGGCGTCAGCAAGCCGGTGACGCGGTGATCCAGCCGGCGCACCTCGCGCACCACGGGCAGCCGGTCATAAAGATTGCTCAAGAGTGGAAACATAATTTGCT
>CAJAQO010000075.1 GCA_903944085.1 uncultured Verrucomicrobia subdivision 3 bacterium | reverse complement strand
CGCGGTGGCCGGTAGGACCGCAGGTTTCTATCGGATTAAAAGTATGCCACAATAAGACTGTCGCTGGCTTGGCAACAACGTAATCCAAAGTTACGTTAAAGGGCTCGGCGAGGCAGTGTCTTAATAGTCTAAAGTTGAGTTTCTGTTGCGCGCCGGGGGCACATAGGCGACGAAGCCGCTAGCATTGGCGTCGAACTGGTAAGGACTAGAGGCGTTCTAGAAACCAGATAGCGTTTTGTGCGTGTAAGAAGAATCCATGGCAATCGGTGATGGCAATCGCGGCAAAAGCCTGGGCGGCGGCGCGGAGCAAATCCTCACCGGTGCGCGGGGCCAAGCTCGGCAGCAGTTGTTTGATCTTGCTCCACATGTTTTCAATCGGGTTAAAGTCTGGCGAATAAGGCGGCAGATACCGCAGCCTGGCACCGGCGGACGCGATCGCCTCGCGAACCCTAATTACCTTGTGGGTGGTCAGTTTATCCAGAATTACCAAAGCTGGCGGCTACAGTGTGGGCCCCAAGCCTTGGCGCACCCATGCGAGAAACATCTCGCCATCCATGGTCCCGTCAAACAACTACGGAGCGCAAGGTCCGCTCAAACGCACGGCGGCGACGAGCGTGCTGATTTGATAATGTCCGGGCGGAACATGGGGAGGAGTCTTTCGCCGACGGCAGGCCGCCCGCCCAAACGGGTGAGCTCGGTGTTCGCACCGCTTTCATCAACGAACACCAGGCGGCGGCGGGTTCTACTAATAGACCTTAGTGCCAATGCGCCCTCTGTTCGGCCACGTCGGGCGGTGTTGCTCGGCGACGCGCAGCGTTTTTTATCGCTCAACCCCAACCGCTGTAGCCACAAATCCATTTTCGAAGTCCGAAACGGACGATCCAGTCGTGCCCCCCAACTCTGCCTGCGTGGCATCGGGTTGTGCGGTCACCAGTTGCTGGAGCCGGGCTTGGCGCGGCGCGGCCAAGAGGGTCTTGTTTCCGAATAGGTGGGTTTGCGATTCCAAAGTTCCCCGCACCTTAAACTGTTGACGCACCCGCGGCACAGCGGCGACGCAATAGCCGCAAAAGGCCGCAATCTCATCGGTGCTCTTACCTTGCTCGTAGCGCTTAATAATTCCTTCCCGCATCGCCACAGTGATGGCTTTCATTTCCATACCTTCCCAGCTTTTTTTCACCAAGCGAAGTTTTGGGCGAAAGCCGGTGGATCAGCCATCACGTCAGTCAGCTTTTTCTGCTGCGGAATCCGCCCATGAGATAGACGACCAGACAAATCAGCAAAATCAGGCCAAGCCCGCTGCCGCCGATGACGGGGCCGCCAAAGTAGAAGCCGCCGCCGCCGAACAGGAGCATGAGCACCACCACCAGTAATAATATATTCATGCCAGCAAGTTAACCCACCCTATCGCCGTTGCCATGGGGTGAACACCCCATGGCGCAAAGTTGCGGCCAGTCTTAATGTTCAGTCATGTCAATTTTATTGATAATTCTGCGGGTGGTGGAATTGCCCGGCGGCGGCTATTTTCAGCAACAAACTCCGACTTATAAATGTTTATGAAAAGCGCTCATTGGTTAGTTGGGCTTTCAATCGTGCTGTTGTTGGGCATCGTCACTGGCGTCCACGCCGGAAATTACCTCGTCCCGCCGACGAATGATTTTCTGGTGTTGTCTAATGCCACCGGCACGGTGCGGGTGCTGGATTCCAAGGGCTTGCTTTTGGAAAACAATCTGGTCTATCTGCCGCGCATTCCGTTGGCGGATTTGTCCCCGGCGGAACTCCAGGCCCTGTTGGAAACCAAGACGGCTTATGCCAGTTTGACCGTCTTCGCCCCGGACCTCGGGACGAATACGCAAGGCGCGGTCATCGAACACCAGCTTCAAAAAATCTGGCAGCAGGGATCGTCGTTGGCGGGGAAAATCCAAACGCGGTTGGAAATCATGGAGGATATGCGCAACTATAACAATGAAGTGGCCCTTGTGCCGGGTAGCATGGTGGCCGCCAACCAATATGCCGCCAATGAAATCCCGCTCAATAGCCGTCTGACGAACCGCGCCGCTACCGCCGTCGTGGCCGCCGCACAGGTGGAAGTGACCGAACAGGATCGGGCGGGCGGCCCGATGGCCCATGTGGCGGAGCAGCAGGCTCAGGAGAATTACCGGGAATTGGCGGTGCGGGCAGAAAGAGCCAATGATCGGGATATGGCCGCCAAAGGACAAATCGCCGGGGCCAATCAGCAGGTTGCAGATCATCTAGCCAAATGCACGGTGCTGGCGGCTCGTCTGGCCAGCCACGGAATCAATGTGTCCGCTACCCCACCGTTTTCACCCGTTCCGCTGCTGACACTCCAGTCGGAAGTGGATGCGGAGCGGAAGGGCAATTAAACTTCAGCGGTCAAATATTTTCATGGCAAAATGAAAACAGGAAACTGAAAAAGTTGATATCCGGTTGGTTCACCGAAAGGATGTCGTTCGCTGCTATGTGGGTTGCCGGACAGACATTTATTTTCCGCCGAGCGAAGTTTTTGGCGAAGGCAGATGGAGCGTCCGGCCCGCCACCATGAATTCACCTTCACCTTGATGATGGATTGTGCGGGGATTTTTCCGCGCCGGGTCAACCCACGCCTGGACGACTTGCAAGATGAAGAAGTTGTATTTCGTCACCAGCTTCATATCCACGACCTTGCATTCCAGGCTGGCGTAGCACTCCTGAATTTGCGGAGCCTTGACGAGCTTGGCCATCACGGGTGTGAGTCCAAATTTCTTGAACTTGTCCACAAGCCGACCGGAAGTGTTCCCGCAAGCCACCACGGTTTTTGCCAACTCCACCGTGGGAAGGTTGATCACACATTCCTTGGTCATCTTCAAAGTTGCAAACGAGTAATTGCCGTTGCTGACCACGCAGCCCACGAGCGGCGGCGTGAACTCCATCATCAAATGCCAAGACATGGGCATGACGTTCGCCCGCCCGGCGCGAACGGTGGTGAGCAGCACGACCGGGCCAGGTTCGAGCAGCCGATAGACTTCGGACAAAGGAAAAATAATTTTCGTGGCCGAATATTTCTTCATTTTGGGCCAGTCAGATCAAGCCAGCTTCACCACCATTTTGCCAATATTTTTTCCGGTGAAAAGCCCGATGAATGCGCCTGCGGCCTGGTCGAGGCCTTCGACAACCGTTTCTTTATTTTTCAATTTGCCCGATTGCAAATAGCCGCCCACTTCCTTTTCAAAGTCTTCGCGGCGATCCAGCGAATCACTGACAATCATGCCGCGCATCGTCAGCCGTTTGGTCGTGATGTTAAAAAGATTGGAAGGACCGGGCCGCAATTTTTCCTCGTTGTAACCGGAGATGCCGCCACAAGCAATGATCCGGCCATGCACGCGCAGCGTAGCAAGCGCAGCTTCCAGCGCTTCGCCGCCGACATTATCGAAATACACATCAAGGCCGTCCGGCGCTTCGACCTGCAATTGTTCGACTACCGGGCCGGTTTTGTAATCGAAGGCGATGTCGAAGCCGCATTCCTCGCGCAGAAATTTGACTTTCTCCATCGAACCGGCGGAGCCGATGACTTTGCAGCCGCGTATTTTTGCCAGTTGGCCGGCGACATTGCCGACCGCACCGGCGGCTCCAGAAATATAAATAACATCGCCCGCTTTGACTTCGACCAGATTTAATCCGGCCCACGCGGTCATGCCCGTCATGCCGAGCGCGCCGAGATAGACCGAGAGCGGCTTGACTGTGCGGCTGACCGGATGCAGATCTTTCGGTGAGGCGATGAAATACTCCCGCCACCCGAAGTTGGAGACGACGGCATCGCCCACTTTGAATTCTTTGGCGCGCGATTCGATGACTTCGCCGACGGCACCGCCCTCCAGCACTTTGCCAATCTCGAACGGCGGCACATAAGATTTTCGATCATTCATGCGCCCGCGCATGTAAGGATCAACCGACATGAACAGGTTGCGAACCAACACCTGCTGATCGGGCAGCGTTTTCAATTCGGTCTGTGCCAACGTAAAATTGGCGGCAGTGGGAATTTCTTGCGGGCGGCAGGCTAGCCGGATTTCGCGGCTCACGATAGCTTTCACATTGACTCCTTATGATTTATCCGATGGCTGTCTCACGAAACAAATTGATGCCAGTCGGTTTCCTTCATCTGAATATCGAAATGACTGGCGGCTTTTTGAAAATTGGCAAACGCCAGATCTCGTTCAGCATCCGTGACGTCACCGACCTGATTAAACCGCGCCATGGCATCGCGCACATGCGCCGCATCGGTCATCGGCTCTTTGCGAGCACGCGGAAAGGCAAAAGCCGAGACCGGCAGCGAAGCTTTGTCCGCCCTTGAAAGGCGACTGTGCGTTGCCGGGCGGTAAGGTTTCCAAGTGGATTTGGGCGCGGCTTTATCTTTCACTGCAGTTTTCATTTCACAGGCACTATGATCTCGATGGTTGTTCGGGAATGTTCTGATCAATGTATTGCATCAAGCGTCGCTGGGTGACCCGGAGTGATTGGGTCGCCACTTCGGCGATTCGCTTCATGAGCTGATAGCCCAGTTCATGATCTTGCTCGCACTGTTCACGCAACCGTGTCCCATAGAAAAATATCGTGTTAGTCGGCTCCAAGGCGCGCGCCGTAAAGTGCATGGAGTAGGGCGGGAAAAGCCAGGACCAGCCCAAGTCAGCGCCGGATCCCAGTGTTTCAATCGGAATCACGTTTCGGTCTGCCATTTCAGACGAAAGTTCTACCCGCCCGGCTAATATAAGAAAGAATCGGTTGGCGGGGCTGCCTTCCTCAAAGATAATTGCGCCGGTTTCAAATTTCATTTCCAAGGCCGAGGCAGCGAGCAGTTGAAGTTGCTGGGCATTTAACCCCTTAAAAAATGGTTGTTTGGCGATGAGCACAGCCAGCGATAGTGCCAAAGCTTCGCTCCCATCAGGCACATCAGAAACTGATCCGCCCAGCCCCGCCAGCGGATCAGCGACCGTCGGTGGACTCATAAATCCTTTTTGGCAGCAGCTCTGGTGGCTTGAATACTTTGCTCTATCTCGGCTTCAGCGATGCCGCCTTCGACGAGTCTTTCATTATCACTTCGGCCTTCTTCGTCTTCGTCCTCGCTCGGAGCCACTCGCACTTTGCCGCCAGTCGAGCCGGGCAACGGATCCCAGCGTTCAGATTCGGTCGCGGATTCAAGAATCGCATCGTTCGGATCCATATCCGGCACCCCGGTTAATTCCCGCTTGGCCTGCGCAAAATGGGACGCGGTGGCATCATGCGATAAATGACCGTCAATAATCGCCAGTTCCGCCGCCCGCGCCTGCACCATCTGACGTGTCACCGTGCCGACGCCGGCGGAATTTTCCGAGATGACGCCGTCCTTCAGTGGATTTGTTTTCATAAGTTAAAAATTACCGCGCGTGAAAGGTTTGGTCGTTATGCGAAGTTTTCATTTCGCGCGTGCCACGATCCTCCCGCAAGTCGCGGGATTTGGAAAACGTATTTTCCCGCTTGGGTGGCTTGGCACTCATGGTTGCCTCGGAACCTGGCCGAAACTGATGCATCGTTTTCGGGAAAACGGGCGTTTGCACGGTTGCTGCGAACTTGGAGATGGCTTTTTTCATATTCATTATTTTGTGGCCTGGGAGTGGGCTTCGACAAACCACAGCCATTTATCAATGCCGCGGGAAATCTCGGTGAACAAGTCCGCAGTGTCGGCATCTTCCATTTCGTCCGCTTCATTGATCGTATTGCGGGCTTCCTGGCCGAAAGTGGACAGCGCGCGCGCCACGCCTTCCACATGCGCCATGCCTTCGGAAATTTCCGGAGAATATTCCGTCAGCCGCGTGCGCGCCGCCGCCATGCGCACCGTGCCTTCGGCCACACCGCCGAGCTGCACAATGCGTTCGGCAATCTCATCCACATAGCCCTCCACCGCTGCGGCGACCTTATCGAACAATTCGTGCAGGCCGATAAAGCTTGGCCCTTTGACGTTCCAATGCGCCTGTTTCATCTGCATTTGCAGATCCACGGCTGACGCCAGTCGCTGGTTCAGCAGCGCGTTCAATTGCGTTCGCCGTTGGAGCGAAATATCGTTTTCGGTTTCATACATTTTGGGTGCTTCCACACAGGTGCTATTCATAGTTTTCATAATTTTAATGTTTTCAGTTTATGGTCGGTTGTCTGGAAATAATTTCAGGTCTTGTTGTGAAACCCATGGACGCGAGTCAGGTTGCGTTCCGCGATCAAATCCGCCTCGGCCTTCAGCCAATGCTGCACCTCGTGACCAGGCTGCGAACCCTGATTTTCATAGGCGAAGTAAGCTTTCCGGCCTACTTCGTCCGGAGAGGGCGCAAAATTAATTTCATTTTGGTTCGCGCCCGCTGCCGAGGTTGGTTGAGGGGCAATAACCGCTTGTTGGGTTTTGGATAATTTATGGTGTTTCATGGAGCGATGTTTGTTTAATGTTCGGTTTTGAAAAGGGATGAACCCGGATGCATTTGGGATTCGCGTTCGACTCCGCCGAATAATTGCGCCTCAGCCTCCAACCAGTGTTTCACCTCATGTCCGGGCTGCGAACCTTGCTTCTTATCAATGGCGCAAGCCCGGCGAGCCACCGCTTCCGGCGACTCTGGCGCAGCCGGTTGGCTCTGGACTAGGTCTGCAACCGCGATTGGTTTTTGCACCTTGGCTGATTTTGGGTTTGCGTTCAGAGCAAACTGATTTGGTTTCATGCCGTGAACATGGCTGGAAAACCATCTGCCGGCTATGGGGTGTTCACCCCATTCAGGGCCGAGCACTTTAGTCTCGAGATTATTCCGGACGGGGTTTTCAGAAAATAAGTTTTACGCTCGCCCTCACCTCTTATCCTTTTCCCTCAGGAGAGAAAATTAGCAGCGCACGCTTTCAGTTTTTTGGCAGACGGTCCTGCAATTCGCCACTGATCTCGACTGGCTGAAATCGCAGGAAGTGATTGTGCAGCGGCATAACCCCTCCCAAACCCCGGCGGCGTTCGTAGAAAACAAACTTGCGTCGGGCGAAAAGCGAACCGTTTGTGCGCGATATCAACTAGAGCTTTGCCGGGAGCGGTTTGTGCGACTCGCTACTGATGGTGTGCGGACGCGACGAGGCGCAATACATCCGCAAAGTTGTGGGATTATGCACCTGACAAGTTTGTCCACAGATTTCACAGATTGGCGCAGATTTTTTTCGGTTTTTCATCTGCGGAATCGGCGTCATCTGCGGATAAGACCAAGGCAAGGTTTGGGAAGTGCATAATCCTACAAAGTTGTGGAAAAGCCTTCCTAGCGCACGGTGCTGGTGCCATGGGTGAAGCAAGAACTGACTGGCCTGGCACGGCTGCAACAACTTTTCAAGCCGTCAATCTAAACGGAATCATGTCCACTGTTTGTCTCCAAACGGCTGACCTTCTTTGAACGTTATCTCGCCGTGTGGGTATTCATTCCATCAAATGCTCGATTCCTGAACGAGTTGAAGACAGCCAACCCGCCTCAAATGCCGATACTGGCATGTGATTAGAAATTCACTCCTTCCATGGATTCTCTCAAACTGAATCGCCTGGCGGCACGCGCAAGGCTTGCGCTAATTTAGTTGAGTCGGGCTAACTTTGTCGCCAACGGTTCTATTTGCGACCGCAGGCGATTAAGTTCGCGGCGGCGGAACAGTTTGTTTCCGCATTTTTCGGAGTTGACGGTAGCTGACCAGTTGTTTGTGCTTTTCGTCCCACAACCGGAAGGTGAATGATTTCAAGCTGGAGAGCAGCGTGATGGGCTTCACGTCCTGAAACAGCGGATCAGCCTGGTGGCATCGCTCCAGGTTGTAATTGGGAATGCGCGGACTTAAATGGTGAATGTGATGAAAGCCAATGTTGCCGGAAAACCATTGCAGAATGCGGGGCAGTTTGTAGAAGGAACTGCCTTGCAAGGCGGCCGCGACGTAACTCCAGTCTTCGCCACGTTCCCAATAAACCCCTTCAAATTGATGCTGGACATAAAACAACCAAACGCCCGCACCGCCGGCGACCAGCAGAATTATCAACTGGATCAGCACATAAGTCGTCAGGCCGAAAACGAAGCTCAAAGCCACGGCCATGGCCAGCAGGGCCAGATTCATCGCATAAACGGAATGCCGTTCCCGCCGGCTGGCTTTCGGCGATGGAAAACGTTGCCGGATCAGAAACAAGAACAAGGGTGCGATGACAAATAGCACTAAGGGATTGCGAGCCAGACGATAGGCGAATTTTTTCCAACGCGAGGATTCCAAATATTCCTGCACGGTCATGGTCCAAACATCACCGGTGCCGCGCTTGTCGAGATCGCCGGCGCTGCCGTGATGAATCGCATGTTCCCAACGCCAGTGATAATACGGCGTGAACGTCAAAATGCCCGCCAAGAAGCCCACGAGATCATTGGCGGTTCGGGATTTGAAAAACGAACCGTGGCCGCAATCATGGAAAATGATGAACACGCGCACGAGCAGCGCTCCCGCCAGCACCGCTAAGGGCCAAACCAACCACCACGAAATTGTCCGGCACAAAAACATCAGATACCACGCCAGCGCATAAGGAACGATGGTGTCCATAATCTGCCATGTCGCCCGCCAACGCGAAGGTTTCTGGTATCTGGCCACAATGGCCTTCCACGCCGCATTGTTCTCGATCGGCTTGGCTGGGGTTGAACTGGCTTCGTTTGTCATAACTCACCTGCACTTTGCAGCCGGTTTAGCTGCCCATCAATTTAACGCATGTTTGTTTCAGCGGGAGCAATTTGAGTGGAAACCATGATCTTGAAACGATCTATTTGAAAGTCGCTGGACCATTCTTCAAGAGTTATGCCTTTGGTTTCACTTCCAGCGTGGAAGTCACGTCGCGGACGCCGTCCACATCGAGTGCGATGGCGACGGCTCTGCCAATGTCATCGGGCGACGCAACTGCGCCGGAAAGCGTCACGTGACCTTTAGCGCTAGCTACTGAAATGCTCCAAACAGAAAGCGTTGTGTCCGCTGCAAACTTCGCTTTGATCTCGGTGACGGCGCGCGCGTCGGAGGCGGCATCCACCGCTTGATCGCCGATATCCTGCGCTTTGTGCCGGAAGATTTTGCCGTTGCGGGTGAGTTCATCTTTGATCTGGTCGGTGCGCAAATCCAGCGTGTCGAGTTTGGCGCGCAAGGCATCGGACATGTTTTGCGCCGCAGCGGTGGCATTGGTGCGCAACTGCGCGGCGGACTGCTCATAGCGCAGTTCCGCTTCAGGATGTTCGCTGGCCTTTTTTTGAAGGAACCAAAAACCAGCCGCCCCCAAGACAATTCCAAGTATCAATCCGGTTGAAAAACCTCTCATAAATTCATTTTCTGGCTGTCCTGCTTTTGAAATCTCATTTCTAATTGGTCAAACATGCGGCGCACTAGATTGTCATTGTCGAGCAAGCACAGGCTGACTTTGATTGCATGCAGCATGCAGAAACTTCGTGGCGATGGGCCTGCATTCCAGCGCAAATTCTGTCAGCTTTTCTTGCGGAATCCGCCCATGACATAGATGAGCAGGCAGATCACCAAAATTAGTCCCAGCCCACCGCCGCCGATGGCGGGTCCACCAAAGTAAAAACCGCCGCCGCCGAACAAGAGCAGGAGTATCACAATCAAGAGTAATGGATTCATGATTGGACCATAGCACCCGACTGAAATGGTTTCTATGGGGTGTTCACCCCATCCCAATTCGACAAGTTGGCGGATACAAATTCTTGCCTCGGTTTGTAGCTGTGGACCGCCGTCAGTTGCGTCGTTTCACTTCTCAACCAGCCGCACTATTTGTCACCAATCCGGTTTTAGATAATTGCCAGTGCCAGCTGGATTTGCAGTTCATGCAGCAGCCTGTCCACGACCTGGGCGACACCGGTTTATTCCTTGGTTGAATCGGTTGTATGCAGCACGCGATGCACCATTTCACCCAAAGTGCGGGCGGTGCTCGGTTTGCTCAATAGTTCCCGGAAACCGAGTTTGCGGGCTTTCGCGGTGTTCAGCACGCCGCTGTAGCCAGTCGTGATGACGATGGGCAGGCGCGGCTGGATTTGAAGCAATCGGCCGCCTAGTTTGACGCCATCCATGACGGGCATCGTCAAATCAGTGATCACCAGAGCAAACCGCTCCGGCTGATCGCGCACGGCTGCAATCGCCTCCAGCGGGCTGGTCTTCATGGTCACCTGATAGCCCAGCCGTTCGAGCATTTTTTTCCCGAGGTCGGCCAGCGCCTCTTCATCGTCCACAAATAAAATATGTTCGCCTTGCCCGCGCGGAATGGGTGCGGCCTCGATTTCCCGCACCGTCGCCTTGGTTTCAATCACGGGAAAATAAAGATGGAACGTGGTGCCCTGGCCCGGTTGGCTGTAAACGGAAATGCCGCCGTAATGGCTTTTCATGATCCCATGCACCACCGCCAGACCCAGGCCGGTGCCTTCGCCCACACCTTTAGTGGTGAAAAATGGCTCGAAGATATGTTCCAGTGTGGCGCGGTCCATGCCGCAGCCCGTGTCGCTGACCGATAGTTGCACATAACGTCCCGGATGCAGGTCGGGCCGGGTTTTGACAAAGTCTTCATCCACTTCCACGACGATCATTTCGATTTTCAACATGCCGGTTTGGTCGCGCATGGCGTGCCAGGCATTGGTGCCGAGATTCATGATCACCTGATGAACCGCCGTGGCATTGGCCAGCACTGCGGGCGTCTCGGTCAACTCGGTTTTAATGCGAATGGTCGCCGGCACGCTGGCCCGCAGCAATTTGAGCGCTTCCAAAACCACGTCGTTCAAGGCGATGGGTTCGCGCTCCTGCTTCCCTTGCCGGCTGAACGTCAGGATCTGGTTGACCAGATCCGTCGCCCGCCGGGTGGCGACTGAAATATTCTCCAGCTTTTCCAGGATGGCCGGCTTGTCTGCCATGTCCATTTTTATCAGGTAGAGATTGCCAATGATGGCGGCGAGAATGTTGTTAAAATCATGCGCGATGCCGCCGGCGAGCTGGCCGATGGACTCCATCTTTTGTGCCTGCCGGAATTTCAGCTCCATCTTCCGGCGTTCGGAGATGTCTCGAAAATACCAGATGCGTCCGTAATAATTTCCCGTCTTGTCCCGCACCGGCGCGGAATCGCGATCCAGGATGGTGCCGTCAATCAATTCGATCTCGTCATGACTGGACTCGTCCGGATGGTCATAAAGGTAAGCCACCTTCTCGGAAAATTGTTGTGGGTTCCGGGTCTGGTTGGTGGCATAGACCGTCTGCGCGGCCTCATCCGGATCGTCGAGAACGTGCCGGGGAAATTTCCACAGCTCATTCAGCCGCCGGTTCTGGAGAATGCGTTTGCCCAGACTGTCCACCACCAGAATGCCGTCAATGGATGAATCCAGTTGCGCTTCCAGCAGGGCGGTTTTCCATAGCAGTTGCGCTTCGCTTTTCTTCTCCGCCGTGGTATCGCGTTCGATGGCGACAAAATGAGTGCATTTGCCCGTCCCGTCAAAAATTGGAACAAGGTCAATATCCATCCAAAATTCCGTGCCATCCTTCCGATAATTGATGATCTGCCGCCGGATCGCCTGCCGCTGCATCATGGCGTGGTGAATCGCGTCCAAGGTTTGCCGGTCCGTTTTCTCGCCTTGGAGAAATCGCGGGCTGCGCCCCAGCGTCTCGGCGGACGCATAACCCGTGATCCGCTCGAACGCTTCGTTCACAAAGACAACCCGCGGGCCCGGTTCGCTGACCGGGTCGGCCTCGGTGATCATCACAATCTCGTTCAAATGGGCGACGCAGGTGTGGAGCAGGGCCAGCCGCTGCTCGGTTTTTTTCCGCGCCGTGATGTCGCGGACGTTGCATTGAATCACCTTTTTGTCGCCGGCCTGATATACATTGCTGACAAACTCCACGGCAATGCGGCGGCCATCCCTGGTTTCCAGCGGCAGATCTTCATAGCGAACATACCCGTCCTTTTGCAATCGCTCCAGCATGATCTGGTGCGACTCCATGTCCTTGAACGGACTCAACTCACCCACGGTTTTGCCGATCATTTCTTCGTGCGAGTAACCCAGCAGTCTGACCAGGAACGGGTTCACATCGCTGATGTGCCCCGTGTCCGCATCCAAAATCAGGATGCCGTCCTGCGCCGCTTCAAACAGGCGGCGATAACTCAGTTCGGAGGCGCGAAGCGCCAGCTCCATGCGCGACTCGCCGCCGGTTGCATTTTCATTGGGATGCTCGCTGCTCATAATGTTGCCTGTGTCTGCTTTAATTCCCGCGCTAATGGCCGCCTATGGCCGGAAAATTCTGCAACTCGCAGGGACGGCCGGTGAAAAAATTCCGCATCCGCCAAGCCGTGTTAACCCACAGGTTGCCGGTGCTCCAGATTGTCCGCATGAACATAACCGCGCCAGACAGCACCCCCAGTAGCAATCAGCAAACCCGTGACACCAATCAGCAGAACGATTTTTTTCATGGCCGCAAGATCATAGGCGAAAACGATTGTTCAAAGGCTGGATTTGCCAGTTCGGCGGCGGCACCATTGCCCCGTAACCTTCTGTGACCGCACACAGAACCGATTTCACTGATCCCAGCAATTCGTCAAAGGAATAGGGCTTGAGCAACACCACGACCGTCTGGAGCGAGCCGCCCCGGTCAAGCTGCTCGTCCGGCACGATTCCTGTGACCATGATGACGGGTAAATCTCTTTGGACGGCCTGGAGTTTCTGGATCAGTTCAACGCCCGTCACCTTCGGCATATCGTTGTCCGTAACTATGAGATCGTAGTTATTCAATTGCAGCGCATCCCAAGCGGCAGCGCCATCTTCGGCGGCGTCTACGAGGTAGCCAGACAAAGTTAATATTTCGGTGTTAAGTCGGCGGATGGCGGCATCATCCTCCACCACCAGGATGCGCTGGCGGGGATTCAGTTCAGGTTGAATCAGCACGTTAGCCGGTTGGCCGACTGGCAAAGCGTTTTTACTGGTCATCATCTTATTAAGATAGGCGGCAAACTTTGCAGATACTATGGGGTGTTATGCCCATGTGAATTGCTGATGTCAGTCTTTGGCCGATTCCCACCGACGGCGGCCCGGCATCAAACAAGCCGGTTCGCCGCAGTCGTTGATGGATTCAATCGGTATTCTGATAGTAATCATAGCCGTGAATGCCTTTCAGGATCTCCGTCACATTTGAGGCGCGGAGAGTGAAGGTTTCTAGCTCGCCTGCCATTAAGCGCGGATTACCCGGAACCAAAGATTTCTCGGCCAGCAGCACTCGCGAAGTAAAAATCAACGCCAGCGGCACCGCTTGCACCGTTGGCTCATGCGTGTGCAGAAGAGTTGGAGTCATAAGCGTGTCATTTATTGTCAGGTGATGAGCCATGCGGAAAAATCAGCATAGCCGCAAACGGTTCAATGGCGGCTGGCTTTGCCACCTGCGCGGCAACACCATCTCCGCGCGGACGCCGGCGGTTTCATCCAGAACTTTTTTCACCAAGTCCAGCAAATCTTCGATGGTATAGGGCTTGAGCAGCTTGGTGGCTTTCAAGAGCCAAGAGTATTCGGCGGATTGCCAGGAAGGCAGAGTTCCGGTGATCACGATGACCGGCAAAGGCATGTCTGCGGAACGCAGCTTTTTGACTAGGCCGACGCCGGTGATCCCGGACAGATTATTCTCGGTGATCAGCAGATGATAGGGATTGATTTGCAACTCCTCCCAGCCGCTTTCGCCATCTTTGCTCGTGGTTACCTCATAGCAATGCCGCCGCAAAACTTCCGCGTTAAGTTCGCAAAGACAGGGGTCGTCATCCACCATAAGAATGCGACTGGACTGATAGGTCTGGCATGGAAAAGATTCTCTAGTCCATGGTTCCAGCTTGCGGGTTTTTTGGTTTTGTATTTTCATGCGACAATTCGCGATTGAACCGGAAGCCATTGGCGTCAATGTAAATGACGATGCCGCAGAGCACATTTGGCTCCGCACCAGCCACCCAGGGAAGCGCCCAACAATCCGACCAGCAGTGCAAAAAATGACCACCTAGCGGCGCTGGCAAATTTATGCGCCCTCTGGTCGGCGGCGGTGTCGGCAGCGGCTTTGGCTTTTTGTTCGGCCACGGCAGCAAGGGTGCGCATTTCCATTTTTACTTTGTCCAGTTCTGCCTGAAGATTTTTGAAGGATATGGTCCAGGCATCTATCGTGGTCGTGGCATCCGCTGCGCTCATTTCCGTATAAACCATCAGGACGTTTATTGCTTCCAGACGATTGGCTGGGAAGGCCGAGGCATTACCCGGTGCAAATAATTTGGTCACGGCAAAGCCGACTTCGCGCTGGGCGCGGGTGCCGGCCTTGGGCGCAGCGTTAGTTGGAATAGATTGGACAGCCTCCTCGGTAAAGCTGCTAAGTTGATCACGGCTGCGTTCGGTCCCGGCCTTGGCCCAATCACTTTCGCCGGGGGTGGTTGTCTTGCCATTCATAACCCAGCTTTCATGGTGAGTTATTATTGCCTTCAGGCCAGCACTCGCACAAAACAAACCCAGCGCGATGGTCAATGCGAGGCTCCATGCCAAGGTGCCATGCAGGCACCCGCTTTGCCTACACCCGGAGCACCGGCCCGCAACCCAGCCACCGCAAGACAAGGCAATAATCACAAATAAACTCCAAGCAATGGCCACGCCCGCACCGATGCTTGCGACCGGATTGGTGTCCGACTGGTGACTAAAAGCCGCCAGGCCCGCACCCGCGCCCAGTGTAATCAAAAGCAAATGAATTCCAAAGGCGGTAACTGTGCCCGCCAGAACCGCCTCCCAGCATATAAAATGATGTCTGGGGCAATCTACTGCGGTTTGCATGTTTTCCTGGGTGGCTGGGACTGAAGGTTCATTGTTCATCTTGTAAGGAGTAGTCTAAATGCGGATGGGTTATCATAACCGCAGACCCACGGCTGCGGACTGAGGTTGCCAGTTGGTTGCCGGCCTGGTTTCCGCTGGGACATGGGCGGTGGGGTGCAGAACCGACTTCACCATGCCCAGCAACTTTTCAAAGGTGAAAGGCTTGCGCAGCATCGCAACGGATTGCAGGCACGGGTGCAGGGCGAATTCCCAAGTTGGCAATATGCCGGTGGCCATAATGACCGGCATGGTCAGGCGGGCGATGTGGAGTTTCTTGAGCAACTCCACGCCAGACACCTTCGGCAGGAATTGGTCGGTGATCAACAAATCATAACGGTGGAGCTGTAGCGCCGCCCAGGCGGCCTCCCCATCTTCGGCGACATCCACTTGGTAACCTGCGTCTATCAACACTTCGGCATTCAGTTGTCGGATGTCCTCCGCCGCCTCCACCACCAGAATGCACTGACAATGAATTCCCGCATTGGGCGGCGTGCCCGGTTTAACAAATTCATCTTCGCTCATGGTTTGACTTGAAAATAGAATGAAATGGCTGACCGGTGCTATGGGGTGTTTTACCCATGCCAATCATAATGCTAATCATCTTACGATGACTTCCGGCGGGCGCACTTCAACGACCGGAGCATGCACCTCGACGACTGGCGGCCCCACAATGACTGGGTCGTGATGTTCGTAGCGCGCGTGCTCATGCCGGTCGCCATCCGCAACTACACAACCGGCGGTGGCGATGAGCGAGATGGCGCAGGCAGATAATAGGACTATTTTCATGTAAGAATTCATTGCACGATGATGGTAAGCGGTGCGCGAGGGTTTTCGCTATGGGGTGTAACCCGACTTTGGGCGCGGACTCATTGTCCATTAGGGGGACAATGAAAGGAATTGGATGCCATTTGGGGACGACACGCCGGTTGGCAATCAGACGTGAAAGATTTGCCTGAGTGATATTTTCGAGTTCCTCGCTTGCAGTTGCCACTGTGCCGCCCAATTCCAGTCAGCCTTCTGCTGCCTGCTGTCGGGCGATGGCAATCGTTTGGGTTTTCGTTTGATTTTTGTCAGCCGGCAGAAATTGTTGCCAGCACGCTGGCTAAACAGGCAAGCAGCGAACGCATCCGACTCACAGTCCAAATTTCAAACAAGTTCTGACAGCAGCGCGCGCTCTCAAGAACTCACATGGTTGTGCAGTGATTTAACCCAATTCGCAGGTTTTCGCTCGGCTTCCTTCCTGTCATCCATCCCCAGCGGTGTTCTTTGCGCTTGCCAGAAATCTTTTTTATTCCATAATAAATCCCGTTCAGTCGGTGGCGATACAGGCGCGGAAAATTTGGTGGTTTTTTCAAGGTTGTCGGGGTTTTGTTCTTGGTCGGAAGCCGCGAGCAAAGTCGAGGGAGTGACAAACCGGAGCATCAAAGATTTTCGAGTTTTCAAATATCGCTGAAAGAGGCTGATAATTTGGTGGATGGGGTCTTAGCTCAGTTGGTAGAGCGTCTCGTTCGCAATGAGAAGGTCAGGGGTTCGAATCCCCTAGGCTCCACCATCCGTAAGTTTGTGTGGAATTCATTAAGAAAACCTCGTGTTTTAAGCAAACATGAGGTTTTTTGTTTTTTATCAATTCGCGCTGGCAAGCTGCATCGGACTTGTTCCGGCAGGTGCAGGGGTTTTGGGGAGACGGACGGAGACGGATGGGAGACAAATGCGAAGCGCAGTTTAAATACCACTTTGCTTGCCCAACAAAGGTCATGGCAGCAACCAAAACATAATATTCAAAAACGGCATAGATCAACGGATAGTCGGCCGTGAATGAAACGAATCGCGTGGCCACCATTAGCATTGTCCGGGGCCAGCCGTCGCTGGCGATAGAGCAGCGGACTTTCAGGTTGCACCGGTTTCCGATAATGCCGCCGAAATTCAACCTCATTGCCGGGCTGGAGTTTTCCAGGAGGCTGGCAATGAATATCAACTTTCAAAGCGGCCGGCCGGGTGTTTTAATTCCGCATCTTGAAAGCCACCATGACGCCAACCGATTTCGTCGCCGCGCGCGCGACCTACCGGAACATTTCCGAGAACATCGCCAAAATCATGCGCGGTCAGGGCGCGGCCACGCGGCATCTGCTCGCGGCGCTCGCGGCGGGCGGGCATGTTTTGTTGGAGGATTATCCCGGCACGGGCAAGACCACGCTGGCCAAGGCGCTCGCCAAATCCATTGACGCGCAGTTCAAGCGGCTGCAATTCACGCCGGATTTGCTGCCGTCGGACATTTTGGGCGTTTCCATTTTTGATCAGCGCGACCAGCAGTTTCATTTTCACGAAGGCCCGGTGTTCACCAACATTCTGCTCGCCGACGAAATCAACCGCGCTTCGCCGCGCACGCAGTCGGCGCTGCTCGAAGCGATGGGCGAAGCGCAAGTCAGCGTCGAGGGCGAGCGCCGGAATCTGCCGGATTTGTTTTTTGTCATCGCCACGGAAAACCCGGTGGAATTTCGCGGCACGTATCCGCTGCCGGAGGCGCAGATGGATCGGTTTGCGATGCAGTTCACGCTCGGCTACGTTTCGCCGGCCGAAGAAGTCGCCATTCTCACCGCGCAGGCACACAATCATCCCATTGACGAATTGCAGCCCGCCGCCACGCTGGCGGACGTGCTGGCGCTGAAGCGCGCGGTGGAAAACATCCGCATCAGCGACGAATTGAAGCGTTACGCGGTGGACCTGGTCGCCGCGACGCGCACGGCCACCGGCGTGCAACTCGGCGCCAGCCCGCGCGCGTCCATTGCGCTGATGAAGACCGCGCAGGCCGAGGCGCTGTTCGACGGCTTTGATTTCGTGACACCGGAGCAATTGCAAAAGCTCGCCGTGCCGGTCATCGCGCACCGGCTGGTGCTGGAACCGCAGGCGCGTTTTTCCGGCGGATCCGCGCGCAGCGTGGTCGAAGGCATTCTGAAAAAACTGCCGGTGCCGGCGTGAACAAGAAAAGGAAGAATGCAGAATGAAGAATGAAAAACCTTTCTTGGGAGCGGCGCGGAATTTTGTTTCTTCATCCTGCATTCTTTCTTCTGCATTCGCTTTTCTGTGACCTTTCTTTACAAACCCATTTACTGGAGCTACCGCAACTCCTCCGGCCTGTGGCACTGGGCGACGCGGCGGTTTACGCTGCCGGGCTTGTGCGTGGCCGGCGGCTGGCTGGTCGCTGGCGCGGTGGGTGTGGATATCGAGAACACCGTGACTTACCAGTCGTTTGCGCTGCTGTTTGCGTTTCTGGTTTTTTCCTTCTCGTGCAGTTTTTTCTTCAGCGCAAAATTTTCCGCGACGCGGCTGCTGCCGCGTTTCGGCACCGCCGGCCAGCCGTTGCCATACCAAGTCGTGGTTAAAAATCTCACGGCGCAAACGCAGGCCGGTCTCACGCTGCTCGATGACCTGGCCGATCCGCGTCCGCCGTTTGACGAATGGCTGGCGTTTCAGCTCGCAGAAAGCCGGCGCATCCGGCCCTTCCGCGTGTCGCAACGGCGCGAGCGAAATCCCTTCCGGCGCGCGACATTGAAACCGGCGGAGATTCCGCCGCTGCCGGCGAAAGGCGAGGGGACGGTGTCGCTGGAACTGGTGCCGCTGCGGCGCGGCATTTTGAAATTTGCCGGCGTGACCGTGGCGCGGCCGGACCCGCTGGGATTGTTCCGGTCGTTCCGCAAAGTTCCCGCGCCGCAGACGGTTTTAATTTTGCCGAAACGCTATCCGCTGCCGCCGATTGCGCTGCCGGGCCAGATGAAATATCAGGAAGGCGGCGTGGCGTTGGCGGCGAACGTCGGGCGCAGCGAGGAATTTGTCGCCTTGCGCGATTATCGCCACGGTGATCCGCTGCGGCATATTCACTGGCGGAGCTGGGCCAAGACCGGCAAGCCCATCGTGAAAGAATTTGAGGATGAATTTTTTGTGCGCCACGCGCTCGTGCTCGACACGTTCACCGACGAGCCACACAGCGAACTTTTGGAAGAAGCCGTTTCTGTTGCCGCGTCATTTGCCTGCACGGTGCTGACGCAGGAATCGCTGCTGGACCTGCTGTTCGTCGGCAACCAGTCGTATTGTTTCACCGCCGGGCGCGGCCTTGGCCAGGCGGATCAGATGCTGGAGATTCTTGCGTCGGTTCAAAATTGCGCGGACAAAAAATTTGACGCGCTGGAGCATCTCGTGTTGCGGCATCTGTCCGTGGTGAGCGGCTGCATCTGCGTGCTGCAACGCTGGGACGACGCGCGGCGGAAATTTGTGGACAAGCTCAAATCCCTCGGCGTGCCGGTGATGGTGCTGGTGATCGTGCGGCCCGGCGAAGGCATTGCCGGGGCCGGCGGCACGCTCGTGAAAGCGGAAGGCACGCTGCACGTTTTGGAAATTGGCAAAATTGGCGAAGAACTTTCCAAGCTGAAATGAAACCGTCAGCTCTTCATTTTCAATTTTCAATTTTCAATTTTGAATTGAAGCAAGGCAACCAGGCCGTTTGGTTTTCAATCGGCAATCGGCAATTGGCAATCGGCAATCGAAAATGAAAACCCCGCCCTGCCTGCTTTTTGCCACGCTGCTTTTTTGGGGCTGGCAATCGGGCATGTTGCTGGTCGGCGCGCTCGCGGGATTGGTGTTGGAAGCCGCCTGGGTTTTCAAGTGGCGCTGGGATTTGGAGGACGTGGATTTCAACCGCATCTGGAGTTTCTGTTTTCTCGTGCTGGTGGCGTTGTCGGGCTACATCTTTAGCACGAACGATGAAGGCGGCGGCCTGTCCGGCATGGTTCACGGACGAACCGTCCACAACGCCACGATTTCTTCCACCGTGACCTACACCACGGTGATGCGCTCGCTGCCGCTGATTTTTTTCCCGTTCATTGTCGCGCAGATTTACAACGTCCGTTCGTCCGTGCCGCTCACGGCGGTTTCGCTCGTGCTGCGCTGGCGGCGGCGGCGTGGCGAACGCTCGCTGGCCGGTCATTATCTCGATGTCTCCTATCCGTATTTCATCGTGTGCGTGTTCGCGGCGGGCATTCATCCCAACCAAGCCACGCACACTTATTTCTGGGGGCAATGTGTTTTGATCCTGTGGGCGCTGTGGATGCTGCGGGCGCGGCGGTTTGGCCTCAAGCATTGGGCCATCGCGTTCGCGGCGGTGGTCGCGCTGGGCTTTCTCGGCCAGTTCGGCATCAGCCAGGCCGAGCGGATGGTGCAAAATTTTAACGCGCAATGGATGGCGCGTTTGTTCGGCCCCAAAACCGATGCGGCGCAAAGCGTCACCGCCATCGGCCAGATCGGGCGGCTGAAATTGTCCCCGCGCATCGTCATTCGGCTGGAACCGAGAAAAGTCGGCGTGGTGCCGGGCTATTTGCGCGAGGCCAGCTATCGGACTTACAGCTCGCGCAACCAGACTTGGTTTGCCGGCGGGTCGCTCAATGATTTCAGCAGCGTCCATCAGGAGCCGGACAACATCACCTGGGTGCTGCTGCCTCGAGCCGACGCCGACGCTGTCAGCATCGCCTGCTATCTGAATGGCCGGTCGCAGGACGGCGACCACGAAGGCGTGCTGCCGCTGCCGACCGGTTGCAGCCGGCTGGAAAATCTGCCCGCCGAAACCTCCGTCATCGCCCTGCAAACGAACAAAATGGGCACCGTGCTGGCCACCGGTTCCGGCCTGATGATTTTTGACGCGCGCTACGGCCGCAGCGCGACCATTGATTCGCCGCCTGACATTACTTCCACCAACAACGACTTGACCGTCATTACCAATGAGATTCCCGCGCTCAACCAGGTGATTGCCGAAATGAATCTGACGGCCACGAACGATGCGGAAAATCTTTTTGCGGTCGAACGTTTCTTCGCGAGCAAATTCAGCTACAGCACCTGGCAGGGACCGGCCAAGCGGGCCACCAACGCCTCGCCCGTCACGCGTTTCCTGCTCAACAGCCGGAGCGGCCATTGCGAATACTTCGCCACCGCCACCGTGCTGCTGCTCCGGCAGCTCGGCATTCCCGCGCGCTACGCCGTGGGCTATTCCGTCCACGAAACTTCCGGCAGCGGTTATGTCGTGCGCGAACGCGACGCCCACGCCTGGTGCCTCGCGTGGAACCGCGCCACCCGGACGTGGGACGACTTCGACACCACGCCCGGCTCGTGGATGGCGATTGAAGGCCGGCAGTCCGCATTTGCCGACTGGCTTTCCGACGCGCGCTCGTGGATTGGTTTTCAGATTGCCAAACTCCGCTGGCGGCAGGCGCATTTGCGGCAATACATTTTGTGGACGCTCTCGCCGGTGCTGGCGGTGCTGGTGTATTACATTATTTTCCAGCGCCGGACCAAGGCGCGTCCGTCCAAATCAAACGCGGCGATGGAAGCTGCGGTCATCTGGCCGGGGCACGACTCCGCATTTTACCGGCTGGAAAAACGGCTGGCTGCGGGCGAACTGCCGCGCCCGCCTGGCGAACCGCTCGCCGACTGGCTGGAACGCGCGCTGGCGGAACCGGCTTTGGCCAGCCTGCGCCGTCCGTTGCAGGAATTATTGCAACTGCACTACCGCTACCGTTTTGATCCGAATGGTCTAAACGATCGCGAGCAGGAAATTCTGGTTCAAAAAGTGGATGGCGTGCTGGCAACCCTCTCGCAAAAATAAAATCAGCTGCCGCTTCGCCGCGTCACGCGCGGCCAAGCAAATCGGAATTTTATTTCGGTGCCGGGCCTTGCACGACTTGCACCAAATCGTCCGGGCGGATCCATTTTTTGAAGGCGGTCTGGACATCGCCCGCCGTGAGCTTGAGGTAAATGCGGCCGGCGAGCACCGGCTCACCGAGCGGCAATCCGAGGGCGGTGCGTCCGAGCCAGCCTTCGGCGATGCTGTCGGTGCTGGCTTCCGCGAGCGGAATGTCACGTAATAACATCAGCTTGGCTTGCTTGAGTTCCTGCGCGGTCACTTTTTTCGCCTGCATTTGCTTGAGGTTGCTCACGATGATGGCGCGGGCTTTGGAAACATTCGGCGGATCGCAGGCGTAAGGCGCTTGATAAACACCGCGCGTCAAACCGATGTTGAACGACGAGCCGACGTAATAAACCAATCCCGCTTTCTCGCGCAAATCACGATACAACCGTGTCGCGTAAAAACCGCCGCCGAGAACGTGGTTGCCAAGTTGTAGCGCGTAATAATCCGCGTTTGTGCGCGTCAGCGTCAGCGTTTCCGCCAAAGTTACCTTGTCCTGCACCCGACTCGCATCGGGAACGTGCGTGACCGAAACAGAGTTGGTTGGCGCGGGCGGAAACAGCGTGTTCGGCTTTTCGCCTTCAGCTTTCCAACCGCCGAAAAATTTCTCAATCACGGCGACGGCGTTTTCCGGTGAAATTTTGCCGATCACGACAATCGTCGTCATGTCGGGACGAAACGCGCTGGCGTAATAATTTTTCACATCGTCCAGCGTGAGCGATTTGATCGTGGCCGGCGTGGTTTCGCGCGTGGCCGGATCGCCGGCTGGAAACAGCGAGGTGGTCAGTTTGTGGCCTGCGATGTGGTCGGGACTTTGCAATTCGCCGGCGACCTGCGCGGCGAGCTGCGGCTGGATGATTTTGAAATCGTCTTCCGGCAGCGCGGGCGAAAGCTCGTTGTCGGCGAGCAGTTGCACGCCGCGCTCAAAATTTTCCGACAAAACTTGGAGCGAAAAATCCGTGCCCGCCGATTCGTTCGCGCCGATGTCGTCCAGCGCTTTTTGGAACGCCAGCCGGTCGAGCGATTTGGAGCCGTAAGAAAACAATTTGTCGAGCGCCTCGTCCACGCCGTCCTGGCCGGCAGGCACCTGAATCTTCGCATTATTTTTGATGCGGCCAAAGACGCCCACCGTGCCGCTGACGGACTCCGGCTGGACGATCAGCTTGATTCCATTGGCCAAATTCGTTGTAAACGGATTCAGTGTCGAAACCGGAACGGGCAGTTGCTCGGTCAATTTTTTCGCCCACGCCGGCAGTTTGACGTTGGGATTTTTTGATGACGCGAAGTTTTCTTGTCCGCCAAAACTCTTCGACGAAATCGGCTTGTCGGATGCTGTCGGCGTCAAAATCGCGCTGATGGTGTGGTCGAAATCCAGATATTTTTTTGCGATTCGGTTCACGTCGTCAACCGTCACAGCGCGGAACAAATTGATGTCGTCGTCCGGCGAATTCCGGTTTTCAACGGCGATGGCTTGTGACCACGCGGACGCCAAGCCGGAGACGGAATTTTTGGAAAGCTCGGCGCTGATGATTTCGCGGCGCTTGGCGGCCTCGACCAAATCAGCGGTGACGCCGTTGGTGATTTCGGCGGCGAGAATTTCTTTCACCTGGTTCAGTAAATTGGTGGAATCCGCGCCGGCGGGAAAACCGGCGATCGCATAGCCAAGGCCGGATTTTTGCAAGGTCTCATATTCAAATTCGGCGAACAGCGCTTGGCCTTGCGGCACGAGTCCGTAAAGCTTTCCGCGCTGGCTGCTCAAGACGTCCGACAAAATTTGCGCGGCGGCGAAATCAGGATTCTCCGCGCCGGGAAAACGAAAAACCACGGCAGTCAGGCCGTAAGGCAAATCCGTATCGAGCTTCAAAGTGTCTGGTTTTACTGGCGAAAAATTGTAATCCGGCCGTGCGGGCAACGGTGACGACGGAATTTCACCGAAGATATTTTTCACCTGCGCCAAAACTTTTTGCGGCTCCACGTTGCCGACAATGACGAGCACGGCGTTGTTGGGCACATACCAGGTATTGTGAAATTTGCGCAGGTCCGCGTCGGTGGTTTTGTCGAATGAAGGCCGGGTGCCGAGCGCGTCGTGTTCGTAAGGCGAGCCTTTGAACATCGCTTGCAAAAGCTGTTCGTAAAAAACGTAAGTCGGATTCGACAAATCCTGCGCGACTTCCTGCTCAATGGCGCCGCGTTCTTTTTCCCAAAGTTTTTCATCCGCGAGCAAATCGCGCATGCGGGTGGCTTCGATGTGCAAGGCAACTTCCAGATTTTCTGACGGCGTGGTGAAAAAATATTGCGTGACGGCTTGCTGCGTATCGGCGTTGTCGTCACCACCCATCGCGGCGGAAGTGGCGGCGATTTGGTCGGCGCTCAAACCGGGGCTGCCGCGAAACATCATGTGTTCCATCGCGTGCGCCGTGCCGGGAAATTCGGCGGGGCATTCGTCCGAGCCGATGCGGTAGTTCACCATCGTCGTGACGACGGGCGCGAGTGTGTTGGGAACGATGACGACTTGCAGTCCATTGGTCAGCGTCGCGCGCAGCATGTCTTGATTTTCGGCGGTCGCGCGAATCGTTGCAGAACAAAGCAGGGCTGTGCAAAGAATTGAAGCAGTGAATCCGGTCGGCGATTTGAAAAATTTGGGCATAAATGATTTGTGTTCCGACAACACTAAACCCGCGCCGTTCAAGCGCGAGAGAAAATTTGCAATGCCAGCGCAGGAGCGACAAAATTGAAGTATGAATACTGATTGGGAAAAATTACACGATCTGGCTTTGGCGGAAATTGAGGCGACGCTGGCCGCGTTGCCAAAACCGCTGCGCGAGCAGGCGCAAAAACTGCCGGTGACGTTTGAGCGGGTGCCGAATTCAGGATTGCAAGCAGATGGAATTGAACCAGATACGCTTGGGCTTTTCACGGGCTCGGAGTTCGCTGACGAAGGTGCTTCGGTGCTTCCGCCGCAGATTATTTTGTTCCTCGAAAACCTCTGGGATTTTGCGGAAGGCGACGAAGAAGTCTTTTGCGACGAAGTTCACACGACTTTTTTGCACGAGCTGGGACATTTTTTTGGCTTGGACGAAGACGATTTGACGGAGCGAGGTCTCGATTAGCCTGTAAACAAAGGGGATTTGCCGACTTTAAATACATCAAAAAATAATTTAAAAAACTCTTGCATGATAACAAATGTCTGATAATCTTTCTGTCCCTTCGCGGTAGTAACCGATACGAAGGCCGGTGAAAAAACCGGTTGACAATGGGTCAAAGTTAATAAAGATTAACGATCCTAGCTCGATACTGACAGGCCGAGTTGAAAAGTAAGCAAATTCGGCAGTCAGAATTTTTGTCCCCTAAGCGGGATAAAACGGTTCGAGCAAAGCAGATTTTTGGCGGTAAAACGCCGACTGCTCTTTGAAAATTGAATTGTGCGATTAGTAAAGAGCCCCTTTATTATCAGCGAGTTAGATCGCTGGTTTTAAGGGTTTTAACCAAAAATTAGTAAAAAGCTGTCTGATTTTACGATCAGACAGGAATCATCTAACGTATTTTATACGGAGAGTTTGATTCTGGCTCAGAACGAACGCTGGCGGCGTGGATAAGACATGCAAGTCGAGCGCTGATTTGAAGGTAGCAATATTTTCAAGTCGGAGCGGCGCAAGGGTGCGTAACACGTGGGAATCTGCCTTGAAGTGTGGGATAACTCCGAGAAATCGGAGCTAATACCGCATGTGATCGTGAGATCAAAGTTGGGGATCGCAAGACCTGACGCTTCAAGATGAGCCCGCGGCCTATCAGCTAGTTGGCGAGGTAAAAGCTCACCAAGGCTAAGACGGGTAGCTGGTCTGAGAGGACGACCAGCCACACTGGAACTGAGACACGGTCCAGACACCTACGGGTGGCAGCAGTCGAGAATTTTTCTCAATGGGGGAAACCCTGAAGGAGCGACGCCGCGTGGGGGATGAATGGCTTCGGCCCGTAAACCCCTGTCATTTGCGAACAAATTGACTCACCTAACACGTGTGTCATTGATTGTAGCGGAAGAGGAAGGGACGGCTAACTCTGTGCCAGCAGCCGCGGTAATACAGAGGTCCCAAGCGTTGTTCGGATTCACTGGGCGTAAAGGGTGCGTAGGCGGTTGGGTAAGTCTGACGTGAAATCTCCGGGCCTAACCCGGAAACTGCGTTGGATACTATCCGGCTAGAGGAATGGAGGGGAGACTGGAATACTTGGTGTAGCAGTGAAATGCGTAGATATCAAGTGGAACACCAGTGGCGAAGGCGAGTCTCTGGACATTTCCTGACGCTGAGGCACGAAAGCCAGGGGAGCAAACGGGATTAGATACCCCGGTAGTCCTGGCCCTAAACGGTGCACGTTTGCTGTAAGCGGAATCGACCCCGCTTGTGGCGTAGTTAACACGATAAACGTGCCGCCTGGGAAGTACGGCCGCAAGGTTAAAACTCAAAGAAATTGACGGGGGCCTGCACAAGCGGTGGAGTATGTGGCTTAATTCGATGCAACGCGAAGAACCTTACCTGGCCTTGACATGCAAATAGTAGAAGGGTGAAAGCCTGACGAGGTAGCAATACCAGTTTGCACAGGTGCTGCATGGCTGTCGTCAGCTCGTGTCGTGAGATGTTGGGTTAAGTCCCGCAACGAGCGCAACCCCTGTGTCCTGTTGCCACCCCTTAACTGGGAGCACTCTGGACAGACTGCCTCGCTTCAACGAGGAGGAAGGTGGGGATGACGTCAAGTCAGTATGGCCCTTACGGCCAGGGCTGCACACGTACTACAATGCCCGGTACAAAGGGAAGCAAGACCGCAAGGTGGAGCAAATCCCCCAAAACCGGGCCCAGTTCAGATCGTTGTCTGCAACTCGACAGCGTGAAGCTGGAATCGCTAGTAATGGCGCATCAGCTACGGCGCCGTGAATACGTTCCCAGGCCTTGTACACACCGCCCGTCACATCATGAAAGCCGGTTGCACCCGAAGTCGCCCCTTAAAAGGTGCCGAAGGTATGACTGGTGATTGGGATGAAGTCGTAACAAGGTAGCCGTAGGGGAACCTGCGGCTGGATCACCTCCTTTCTAAGGAGAAACCACGGGTTCGAGATCAAAATCGGACTTCCGAGGTCGGACAACTCGCAAGAGTTGGATAGGTTCGGAGCTAATCGCACAATTCAATTTTCAAGAGCATTGTTCTTTGGACAATCAAGTGAATGAGATCGAACGCTGGCCAGCGGCATGAAAGTTTTTTCATCGCGTGGGGCTGTAGCTCAGTTGGTAGAGCGGTAGCTTTGCAAGCTATAGGTCAGGAGTTCGAATCTCCTCAGCTCCACCAAGTTTACAGGCGTGTAGCTCAGTTGGTTAGAGCATGCGCTTGATAAGCGCAGGGTCACTGGTTCAACTCCAGTCACGCCTACCACTTGATTCCTTATAAAATTTACGAAGTGAGTCTGCCGGATCTAGTAGTCGGGCAAGGCATTTCGGTGAGTTCTTTGACAACTACACATAGGTAGATACTAGGGCAAATAATACAATTCGCTGAGTTATCCATCGTTAATTCGATGGTATTCTTTGTGATCAAGCTACTAAGGGCTTATGGTGAATGCCTTGGTGCCAAGAGGCGATGAAGGACGTAGTAAGTTGCGATAAGCCACGGGGAGCCGCAAGCAGGCTTTGATCCGTGGATCTCCGAATGGGACAACCCAGCCAGCTTTATTGCTGGTTATCGTAGGATGAATTCATAGTCCTCCGAAGCGAAACGCGGTGAAGTGAAACATCTCAGTAACCGCAGGAAAAGAAAACGAAATGATTCCGTCAGTAGTGGCGAGCGAACGCGGAACAGGCTAAACCGGGGGAACTTGTTCTCCCGGGGTTGTGGGACCTTAATGTGACAGGCCAAGAGTTAGTTGAACCATCTGGAAAGTTGGGCCATAGACCGTGACAGCCGGGTAAACGAAAACTCAAAGCCGTCTAGAGGTATCCCAAGTAACACGGTGCACGTGAAACTCTGTGTGAATCTGTGCGGACCACCGCATAAGCCTAAATACTCCTTGGCAACCGATAGTGAACTAGTACCGCGAGGGAAAGGCGAAAAGAACCGCTGTTAGCGGAGTGAAATAGAACCTGAAACCATATGCCTACAATGTGTTGGAGCACCGCAAGGTGTGACAGCTTGCCTTTTGCATAATGAGTCTGCGAGTTATTATCAGTGGCCAGCCTAAATCTCTTTGAGATGGAGGCGAAGGGAAACCGAGTGCGAATAGCGCGACCAGTCGCTGGTAATAGACCCGAAGCGGAGGTGATCTACTCTTGAGCAGGTTGAAGCTGCAGTAACATGCAGTGAAGGACCGAACTCGTGGATGTTGAAAAATCCTGAGATGACTTGAGAGTAGGAGCGAAAGACTAATCAAACCCCGTGATAGCTGGTTCTCTCCGAAATCGCTTGAGGGCGAGTCTTATGGAAGTACCCGGCGGAGGTAGAGCACTGAATGGCTTAGGGGCCCCACCAGGCTGCCAAAACCAATCAAACTCCGAATTCCGTCGGTCTCAGTATCATAGGAATCAGGCTGCGAGGGATAAGCTTCGTAGCCGAGAGGGCAACAGCCCAGACCATCAGCTAAGGTGCCTAAATGTGATTAAGTGGAAAGGATGTGACGTTGCTTAGACAGTGAGGATGTTGGCTTAGAGGCAGCCATCATTTAAACAGTGCGTAATAGCTGACTCATCGAGCGAGGTCGCGCCGAAAATGATTGGCGATCAAATTACATACCGAAGCTATGGATTCGATAAAGTTTCGACTTTTTCGAGTGGTAGGAGAGCGTAATCAGTGCAGCGAAGGCGAACGGAAACGGACGCTGGAGCGCTGATTAGTGAGAATGCAGACACGAGTAGCGATAAAGCAGGTTAGAATCCTGCTCGCCGTAAACCCAAGGTTTCCTGGGCCAGGTTCGTCCTCCCAGGGTTAGCCGGGAGCTAAGATGAGGCCGTAAGGCGTAATCGATGCACATCAGGTTAAATATTCCTGAGCCCGCCGGGATTAAGGCTGCGAATGACGCATGGAAAGACATCAACTAGGCAATCGAATGCTGAGCTTAGGCTTCGGCCGAAGCGCATTGGTGGGTTTCTGTGTCTAGAAAAGTTTGCAGTTGTTTCCCCGACGGCCCGTACCGTAAACCGACACAGGTGGGTGAGTGTAAGCGCACTCAGGCGCGCGAGAGAAACCTCTCTAAGGAACTCGGCACATTAGCCTCGTAACTTCGGGAAAAGAGGTGCTCACTTCGGTGAGCCACAGTAAATTGCGTTTAGCGACTG
>CAJAQO010000074.1 GCA_903944085.1 uncultured Verrucomicrobia subdivision 3 bacterium | reverse complement strand
TTGGGATCGTCGCCGTTGTAATACTTCAGCCGGTTCATGTCCTCGAAATCAAAATAGAGCGAGCCTTTGCTGCCGTTGATTTCGATCTCGATGTGGTTGCGCCGGCCGAGCGCGTAGCGCGTGGCTTCGAGGTTCGCCATCGCGCCGCCGGCCAGCCAGCCGATGAACACGGCGGAATCGGGCGCGGTGACCTTGCCCATTTTGCGCGTGCCCTGGGCGAGCAGATCGGCGCGCGGCCGTTCGGGGATGAAGGTGTTCACGAGGCCGCAGACGTCGGTGAATTCGCCGACGAGATACCGGGCGAGATCAATGATGTGCGAATTGATGTCGCTGTGGACGCCGCTGCCGCTGGTCTCCTTTTGCAAACGCCAGTCGAGCGGAAATTCCGGATCGGCCAGCCGGTCCTGCGCGTAACGCGCGCGAAAATGATAAATGCGGCCGAGCGCGCCCTCGGTCATCATGCGCTTGGCGAGCGCGATGGCCGGAATGCGCCGGTAATTGTGGCAGACCATGTGGACGCCCTTGGCTTTTTTCGCGGCGGCGAAGATGGCTTCGCATTCTTTCAAATCGCGGCCCAGGGGTTTTTCGCAGAGGACGTGCTTGCCGTGTTTCAGCGCGGCGATGGCCATTTCCGCGTGCGTGAAGGTCGGCGTGGCGATGTCCACGATATCAATCAGCGGCGATTCGACGACCTCGCGCCAGTCGGTGGTGGCGAACTCCCAGCCGAGCTGCGCGCGCGCGGCCTGCACGCCGGCGGCATCGCGGCCGCAGAGGGTGTGCAGCTCGACGCCGGCCTTGAGGTTGAAAAATTTGGGCGCCTGTCGCCAGGCATTGGAATGCGCGCGGCCCATGAATTTGTAGCCGATCAGCCCGACGCGAAATGTTTTTGCCATAATTGAAGTTTGAACTGGATTTGCGTGTCTTTATAGTAGGCGGCGACACGCAAGTCAAATATGCCTTTCACCATTGCTGAAATTGCCAAGCACCTCGACGGCGAAGTCGTGGGCGACGGCGCCACCGTGCTCACCGGCTTTGCCCACGCGGACGCCGCCGGCGCCGGCGACCTCACCTTCGCGGAAACGGACGACTATTTTGCCGCCGCAGAAAAAAGCGCGGCCACGGCGATCATCGCCGGGAAGAGCTGCGTCTCGGCCGGCAAAATCCTCATCCGCGTGGCGAACCCGCGCATCGCGTTTGCAAAGGCGCTCGCGCTGTTTTTCCCCGAACCGAAATTCGCGCCCGGGATCCATCCCTCCGCCGTCGTCGCCAAAACCGCGCAGATTGATCCGACCGCGCACGTTGGGCCGCATTGCACGGTGGGCGAACGCGTGCGGCTTGGCGCGAATGTGGTGTTGCAGGCCGGCAATTTCATCGGCGACGATGCGGCGCTGGGCGACGACACCAATTTGTTTCCGAACGTCACCATTTATCCGCGCACGCAAATCGGCCGGCGCGTGCGCATCCACGCCGGCACGGTGATCGGCTCCGACGGCTACGGCTACGTTTTGGACCAGGGCATTCATCTCAAAATTCCGCAGGTCGGCCACGTCGTCATCGGCGACGATGTGGAGATTGGCGCGAACGTCACCGTGGATCGCGGCGCGCTCGGCTCCACCGTCATCGGCAAAGGCACGAAAATTGACAACCTCGTGCAGATTGGGCACAACGTGCAGATCGGCGAGCATTGCATCGTCATCTCCCAAGTCGGCATCGCCGGCAGTTGCACGCTGGGAAATTATGTCATTCTCGCCGGCCAGGCGGGCCTCGCCGGCCATTTGAAAATCGGCGACCGGGCCATCATTGGCGCGCAAGCGGGCGTGATGAACCACATTCCCGCCGGCGAAAAATGGCTTGGCTCGCCCGCGCAGCCGGACAAGGAATTCAAGCGGCAGGTCATTGCGCAACGGCATCTGCCCGGCCTGCTCAAAAAAGTCGCCGCCTGGGAAAAGAAGCTGGGCGCGAACGAATAAATTCGCGCCGCATTACGTTTGAACTCCACCGCTCCAGCCGCAAATTTTCATCGTGATGGTGCAGCGTTCACCGAGGCGGACGCGTGGCGCGATGTCGGCAAAGGCTGGCAACCATTGTTCGGCAGTTTTCACGGCGCGGGCTACAGCATCGAATGGCACGATTTTTTTGCGAAGCGCGCGCTGGACTGGGCCGCGAGCTTTCATCCCGGTTGCGTCGAACTTTGTTTAAATCTGGCTGGCCACGGTTTTGTCGAGTGCAAGCACAAGCGGACAGAGTTCGCGGCGAACACCGTTGGTTTTTATCATCGCAAAGACGAGCCGCTGACCGCACAGCGCGCGGCGAACGAGCAACATCAGTTTCTCACGGTGGAATTTTCCTGTCCGTTTCTGGTGAAACACCTGGCCGGCATGGCGGCGGTCTTGCATCCGGTGGTGCGCGCGGCGATGGAAGATTGTCCGTGCGAACTGGTTTCGGGCGCGACGGTGCGGCTCAACGCCGCGCAGCAACAACTCATCACGTCGCTCCGGCAGCCGCCGGTGTATGCCGCCGCCCAGCCGTTGTGGTATCAGTGCAAGGCGCTGGAACTGGCGGTGACGTTTCTCGTGCAGCCGCCGCCGGAGCAGGAACTGTTCTGCACACGCCAGCAGCGGCTCGCGCAGGAACGCGTGGAACAGGTGGTTTTTTTATTGAGGCAAAATCTCGCCGCGCCGCCGACGCTGGAGGAGCTGGGCCGGAAAATCGGTTGCAGCCATTTTTATTTGAGCCGGATTTTTTCCGCGCAGACCGGCCATACCATCACCCAGCATTTGCGCCAGCTCCGCATGGAACGCGCGGCGGAACTGCTCAAGGCCGGCGAATATAACGTCACCGAGGCCGCGCTCGAAGTCGGTTACAACAGCCTGAGCCATTTCAGCGCGGCGTTTCACGAGACATTTGGCTGCTGCCCGGGCTTGTTCCCGCTGAAGACTTCGGCGCAAAAAAAAGCCTGAACCGCAATCCTCCGCATACTTTTCGCAATGGGTCGCCATCTCCCGGCCCGGCCCGCAAATGCGCGACAATGTTTCGCATGGGCCGGCAGCGGCCGGCGACCTTTTCTGCGAAGGTCTTCGCGTGATGAAAACAAAACGCGCCTTCACCCTCATCGAGCGGTTCCGCCCGGCATTCACCACAGCCCGATGACGTGGCCGCCGAAGCGAATCCACAATGGAATCGTCACCAACCCGACGACGGAAGTTCCCAGCGCCACCTGCAACGCCGTCCGCGCATCGCCGCCGTAATGTTTCGTCAGCACAATCGGCAGCACCGCCGACGGCATGGCGCCTTGCAACACCAGCACGCGTTTGAGTTCGAGGGAGCACGGCAAAAATTTGGCGAGCAACAAAAATAAAACGGGCATCACCCCCAGGCGCACCAGCGCGGCCACCGTCACCACGCGCGCCGCGCGTCCGCCGCGCGCCGCGTCGAGATGATCCGCCACAATCGCGCCGATCATTAGCAGCGCCAACGGAATCGCGCTCTGGCCGAACCAGTGGATCGCGGTCAAAATAATTTTCCCGGCGAACGCCACCGGCGCGAACGGCGTAAAAAACATTCCTAGAAAATTCAGCGCCAGCGCCAGCAGCAGCGCGGCGAGCGGAGCGTTCAAGATTTTCTTCCAACCGCCAGTCAGACCGGTGCCAGCCATCACCGTCACGCCGAGCGTCCACAGGGCCATTTCCGCACCGACATTGTGGACAAACAGCACGCCCGTCGTGCCGGAATCAAACAGCGTGAAGCACAGCGGGATCGTCAGGTAGGCGTAGTTTTGCAGGCCCGTCAGAAAGGCGAATGTCCGCTGTTCCGGCTTCGTTTCCAGCCCCGCGCTGCGGGCGAACATCCAAGCCACGCCCACACCGACGGCAACCATGCCGAAGCCGACGAGCGGCGGCAGCAGCAGGTTTTCCGGCCGCCGCAGCGCCGCGTTGCCGAGGACGGAATCGAAAATGAGCGACGGCAGCAGCAGGTTGATCGTCACGCGCATCAGGCTGGCGTCGGCGTCCGCCGAGAGCCAGTCGCGCCTCCGCAGCAGCCCGCCGATGCCCATGATGGCAAATACCGGCAGCACCGACGACAGCACTGTGAGCAACTCATTCACCTGCGGGATGAAAACAGATTTGCGCCGCCGGATAAATCACAAGTTGTGCCGGCGACTCGCCGCCGGGGTTTGGCGTTCGGCTCCAAATGATATTTTTTACCCCGGCTGTTTTCGGCCAAATGCCACGGGCCTACACGCCATACTGCCGCAGATATTTCAACGCGACTTTAAGATCTTTCGGCCACTCGCTTTTGATGGTCACCGTTTCGCCGGTGACCGGATGGGGAAAACTCAGTTCCTCGGCGTGCAGCGCGGTGCGCGACAGCAGCGGGCGTTCTTCATGGCCCGGCTTCAGGCGAAAATCTTTTTTCAAGCGCGAGAGCCAGAGCTTTTTGCCGCCGTAAAGCTCATCGGCCACAATCGGCAAATCCACATGGCTCAAGTGGACGCGAATCTGGTGCGACCGATCCGTGGCGGGTTCGCAGGTCACCAGCGCGTAACCGGCGCGCGTGAAATTTTCCCGCAAAGTAATTTTGGTTTTGGCTGCCTTGCCGTTGTCCTTGTCCACGCGCATCAAGCCGGGCTGGACCGGATGCGGCGCGAGCCGGGCGTTCACCTCAAATGATTCCTCGATCAAATTGCCGCGCACGAGGGCGACATATTTCCGCAGCGGCTGGTCGCATCCAAACGCGTCGGCCAGCGCAACGTGTGCCGGCTTGTTTTTGGCGAGCAGCAGAACGCCAGTGGTTTCGGCATCAAGCCGATGCTCGTTATTCAGGTAAGTGAGATTGCGTTCGCTCGCCCACGGCTTGCCGGCGGCGATGCCGGCGTGAAGCAGCTTCATCAGGTTCGGGCGCTCCACCTCGGCGGCTGATTCGACGCGCGCCTCGGCTTCGGACGAGGTGGGCAGGCCGGCGGGCTTGTCGAGCGCGAGCAAATGCTCGTCTTCAAAGAGAACGGGGATTTCCCAAAACCCGCGCGTGGCGGGCCAGGAAAGTTTGATGGGGCTGGGAGTTTTCAAGCGTAATCCATTTGGTAATCATCATCGTAATCGAAAAAAGATTACGATTACGATCAGGATTACGATTTTAATTATTTTGCCGGAGCTTTGCCGCCGGCCATTTCGTTATAAACCGGGGTGTTAACCAGTTCATGGTTCGCCTCGGTTTGCAGCCAGAGGTTGAACGCCTCGTTCTCGCGGCCACGGCGCACTTGCGAGAGAAATTGCGGCATGTCCGCCGTTTTCTTCGCCTCGTCCACCGGGAGCATGGCCTGAATGAACAGCACAAATCCGCCATCCGCCGTGGGAAAGAATTTGCTCAAGCGGCCGACCGGCGTCGTGAACGCGGCCTGTTTGAGCTGGTTCAGCTCGGCGCGGTCGCCGGCTTCCGGCACTTCCTGCGAACTCAAAGAAAACGGCGTCAAAACCTGCGGTGCCTGGCCGGCAGCGACGGCGGCCTGCGCGAAAGTTTTGCCTGCGGCCATCTGCACGGCGGCGGTGTAATAAAAATTGGTGCCGGCGCTCTGGGCTTTCTCGGCAGCTTCACGATTCTGAAAATCCAGCGTCACGCGGGCGCGAATCTGGTCGAGTGGCTGGATCGCGCTGGGCAGTTGTTGCGCCAGCCCGATGACATAGACGGCTTCGGAGCCGGCGATGGGTTTGGAGAACGGCGAGTCGGCGTTCAGCTTGAACGCGGTCTTGGTGAATTCAGCCGAGGCGGGAAATTCTTCCGGGCCGTAATTCGCGGCGAACGGCGCGGTGGTGCGGACGGCCAAGCCTTTTTGTTTGGCCAGCGTGACAAGATTTTCCGGTTTGACCGGGTCCATCGCAAACAGTTCGGTGCAGAATTGCTTGGCCGCATCGGCGGCGGCGGCGGTCGCGCCCTGGCGCAAAATGAGTTCGCGGATTTTGGCCTTGGCCTCTTCCGGCGTCTTGGCGTCAGGCACGGACTCCAAACCGTGCTGGGCATAATACGCGTCAGCCTGGCTGTTGATGTTGGTCTTGCCCACCTTCAATTCGGCGGCCGCGAAATAATTGGTGAGATCGTAGGCAATATAATTCACCGCCACGCGGTCGGGTTCGCGATAGACGGCCATGTTGTTGGTGTAAAACTGCGCGACCGCGGCGGGCGTGACGGCGACCTGCGCGAGATAATTTGAAGCGGCAAAGAACACGGCTTGCGCGGAAACTTCCTGATGATCGCGGTCGTAAAGCTGGGCGGCTTCCTGCGGCGGCACGAGCGCGCCGGAAAGACCAAGCGTCTGCACGAGCTGCTGAATGGTCAAGTCATCACGGACGAAGCGCTGAAAATCCGGCGCGTCGAGACCTTCGGGCTGAAGCACGCGTTCGATGAACTGGCTCATCGGCACGGCTTGGCCGTTGCGGCCAATCGAACGGAGCAGTTCGTTCGCGCCGGCCACCAGCGCCTCTTCGCTGACGTGGATGCCGAGAGCCTTGGCCTTTTCCGCGAGCATCAGGCGGACATACGTTTCGCGTTCCGCATCGGTGCGGTTGAAGTTCGGGCTCTTGTCGGGAAACTCGCCGTAATGCAGCCAATAGTAAATATAAAATTCCCGCTGCGCCGCCGTGAACGCCTCGGCGGTCACCGGCTTGCCGTAAATTGAGCCATAGCCCGCGCCGCGCCCGCCGCCGCCGCGCGTGGCCGGGCTGGCACCCCACCAAATAAAGGAAATGATGGTGAGCCCCGCGACGAGCCACCAGAGCCACGCTGAATGTTTGCGAATTGTTCCGATCATAGTGAAAAAAAGTGAACGCGAAGCCTAGCTTGCCGGCAGGCACAAGGCAAACGCAAAAGCACAATGTCTTCGCCCGTAATCCTAATCGTAATCGTAATCTTTCCAGATGGAACAGATTGCAATTACGATTACGATGAGAAAAGATTAGGACGCTTTCAGCCACTTCGCCACGTCCATCGCCGCGTAGGTGATCAGAATATCCGCGCCGGCGCGGCGCATCGCCAGCAGGCTTTCCAGAGTCACGCCGCGCTCGTCGATCCAGCCCTTCGCCGCCGCCGCCTTGATCATCGCGTGCTCGCCGCTGACCGCGTAAGCCGCCGTCGGCAGAGCAAATTCCGTTTTCACGCGCCGGATGATGTCCAGATACGCCAGCGCCGGTTTGACCATCACGATGTCCGCACCTTCCTGAATGTCCAAAGCCACCTCGCGCAGCGCCTCGTCGGAATTCGCCGCGTCCATCTGGTAGCTGCGCCGGTCGCCGAACTGCGGCGTGGACTCAGCCACTTCACGGAACGGCCCGTAAAATGCCGACGCAAATTTCGCCGCATAGCTCATGATCGGCGTGTCGAGAAAACCTGCGTTGTCCAACTCCGCGCGAATGGCGCGCACGCGGCCGTCCATCATGTCACTCGGCGCGACGATGTCCGCACCCGCCGCCGCGTGGCTCGCCGCCGTCTGCGCAAGCAGCTTCAGCGACGGATCGTTCAAAATTTTCCCGCCCTGCACGATCCCGCAATGGCCATGCGCCATGTATTCGCACAGGCACACGTCCGTGATGACAAGCAGCGACGGCAATTCTTTTTTTAACAGCCTTACCGTTTGCTGCACGATGCCGTTCTTGGCGTAGGCACCGCTGGCCTTGGCATCCTTTTTGTCAGGAATGCCAAAAATTAAAACCGCCGGCACGCCGAGCGCGTGTGCTGCCGAGGCTTCGCGCAGAATTTCATCCGGCGAAAGTTGAAAGACGCCCGGCATGGCATCCACTGGCCGGCGCAGCTTCGTGCCGCTGCGCGCGAACAGCGGCAGCAAGAGCTGCGAAACATTCAACGCCGTTTCGGCCACGAGTCGGCGCAGCGCGGGCGAAGTCCGCAAGCGGCGCGGACGGGCAATCGGAAATCCAGGCAAATTCATGACGGCAGTTTAGTTTTTGCGGAGCGCGGGCAAAAGCGGAAAATGTTTCAACCGCAGATGGACACGAATCAACATGGATTACGGAATCGCGAGGCAGTTAATGGCGAGGCCCATTAGGCTGAACTGCATGGCGAGATTTGAATTGCCGAGTGTTTGAACACTGTCGTCATTCAGCAGAACATTCCCGGCGGGGCGGTAGCGCGCGTGAACCTAAAAAATTCCATTGGTTGTCAAGTCATACACGCCGGGTTTGATCGCTCTGCCACCGCGCTCAAGATTGCAGTCTCCGCCAAGAATTGAGTTTGAAAAATTGGAGCTGACCTTCAGCCCACATATAATAACTGATGTTCTTGCTGTTGGAACCCGAACCGAAATTGGTTGCGCTGGAATGTTCCATGTTCGCCGGACAATGAAGCACTTTCGCCGTGCTCAATTCATTGGACGTGACTGGGAAAACTGCCGTGGCGTTGGCCCCGTTGATTTTCAGCGTGCCAGGGCAGCACTCCGTCAACTTCAACCGCTGCCAAATGTTTGAACTACCCGATAACAGAGCACTTAATAGGGATAACAGCGGCTCAACCGGAGTTGGATGCGCTGCGTGCGCAACATCACCGCACTAACTTTCAGCCGCTTCCTGCGGCTGATCCCGGCTTGCGCCCGCGCCAGTTCCGTCCCAGCCAGCCGCAAGCGTTCCAGCAGCACATAAGGAAAACGCGAAAGCAGCAGCCGAAACGGGTTTGGCCCACCAGTCCTGGCAACTCGTCAGGTCGGCCAGCGCCGGATTGCGCGCATCGGGTAGCACTTGGGCCATGGCTTTGGTCAGTTCCAGCCGACGATCCCGTTGGCCTAACGGCGGCAGCCAGCCGTTACCGGGGACTTCCTCACCCGAAAAGCTGGCGGTGACCAGCCGTTTCTTTACGGCTCGAAATTTGCAAAGTTCTGGAATGAAACGGTGTCCGTCGTAGCGCTGAATTGCGAATCCATTTCACCCCAATAGATATTGGGGCGCACCCATCGTTACGACTTTTTAGCATGAGGTTTTCAGCCTAGCCGGTGTTGGTAATCAGAATACTTCAAAAATAAAAAACCCCAGAGAAAACTCTGGGGTTTTTTGAAAGACTGGCGGCTACCTACTCTCGCGGAAGCTATACAACCACTACCATCGGCCATGCAGCGTTTGACGGCCGTGTTCGGAATGGGAACGGGTCGGACCACTGCGGTAATGCCACCAAATTATTGCGCACGCTTTAGGACGTGCAAAATTTTATTTTATAAAGAACGTTCCGAATTGTTTCGGTGATTCTCTGAAAACTACACACAGGAGTCTATTGGCATTCCACAACTCGCGAGTTGAAATTGTTTTTCCGGTAAAGGAAAAAGCAATCAAGCCGCACGACCGATTAGTGCTGGTCAGCTGAACGCCTCGCGGCGCTTACACTCCCAGCCTATCAAACGGGTGGTCTGCCCGTGGTCTTTAGGGACTTGCGTCCGGGAAACATTATCTTGGGATGAGCTTGGCACTTAGATGCTTTCAGCGCTTATCTCTTCCGCACATGGCTACGCAGCGATGCCCCTGACGGAACAACTGCCACACCAGAAGTGCGTCTAACCCGGTCCTCTCGTACTAAGGTTAGAACCCCTCAAGTTTCCTGCGCCCACAGTGGATAAGGACCGAACTGTCTCACGACGTTCTGAACCCAACTCGCGTGCCGCTTTAACCGGCGAACAGCCGGACCCTTGGGACCTTCTCCAGCCCCAGGATGCGACGAGTCGACATCGAGGTGCCAAACCGGTTCGTCGATATGAACTCTTGGAACCGATCAGCCTGTTATCCCTAGCGTACCTTTTGTCCGATGAGCGACGGCAATTCCACATTAAACCGTCGGATCACTTGGGCCTGCTTTCGCATCTGCTCGACTTGTAGGTCTTACAGTCAACCTAGTTTATAGCCATACCCTCAACGCATGGTTGCCAACCATGCTGAACTAAGCTTAGCGCTCCTCCGTTACTCTTTTGGAGGAAACCGCCCCAGTCAAACTGACCTGCACGCACTGTCCCCCGTCTGGATCACAGATCGGGGTTAGAATCCTAATTAGCAAAGAGTGGTGTTTCACATTGCGACTCCACGGGCACCGAGGCACCCGCTTCAAAGTCTCCCACCTACGCTACGCATCGCCAACCAGAACACAATACGAGCTTACAGTAAAGGTGCATAGGGTCTTTCCGTCCTACTGCGGGCATGCGGCATCTTCACCGCAATTACAGTTTCGCCGAGATCCTCTCCGAGACAGTCGTTCAGTCGTTACAAGATTCGTGCAGGTCGGAACTTACCCGACAAGGAATTTCGCTACCTTAGGACCGTTATAGTTACGGCCGACATTCACGGGGACTTAAAGACCGAGCTTCGCCTTGCGGCTAACAAAATCTCTTAATCTTTCCGCATTGGTCACTTGTCACTCCCTATACGTCGTCTTAACGACTTAGCAGAGAGCTGTGTTTTTGTTAAACAGTCGCTAAACGCAATTTACTGTGGCTCACCGAAGTGAGCACCTCTTTTCCCGAAGTTACGAGGCTAATGTGCCGAGTTCCTTAGAGAGGTTTCTCTCGCGCGCCTGAGTGCGCTTACACTCACCCACCTGTGTCGGTTT
>CAJAQO010000073.1 GCA_903944085.1 uncultured Verrucomicrobia subdivision 3 bacterium | reverse complement strand
GAAGATGCCGCCCGTGTTCTGGCAGTCGGCGCTGAACCAGTTCGCCATCCGTTATGCCGACCGCTTTGCGGTCCTCTCCGTGTGAACCGCATGGCTAGTTAAACCATGAACCGCCTCACACACAAAATCACGGACAGGTCCCGAAATAACGCATTATATTGCAATTACTAAACTTGTAAAAACATCACTTTTGCCAATTTGTGTCATTTTGAGTCAGCTTAGCTGATTTATTTGTTACTATTTGTTACTACTTAAATGCCGGTCAACTTTGGGTCGCCTCAATTGTTTTCTCCATCAGGCCATGGCCAGACGCAATTCTCCCGGTGCGACGATCGAGATTTTCAGACCGCCCTGAACTTGTTCATACGCTGGACCATTCAGCGGGCTCACAACAAAGTTTTTCCCCTTGGGATATTGCTCACGAAATGCCGCGAGCCCGCGGGTTTCGAATGCCTCCGGCTTCCATTTGCACTCAATGGCGTCAACGCTGTCGCGCCCGCGCGGCACAACGAAGTCCACTTCCCGCTGCTGCTTGTCGCGCCAGAAATGAATTTTCGGCAAACCGCCGGCAATGAGCGTGTCCAGCACCAGATGCTCCCATAGAATACCGCAATCATCCGTCCGCAAATGATCCCAGCCACGCGCATGGCAGACCAGCCCCGTGTCGAAGCCAAACACCTTGGGTTGGGCCACGATCTCCCGCCGCCCCCCCGCCGAAAAAGGCCGAACCAAGTGCGCGACGTGCGTGATTTGATAAACTTCAAGCCAGTTCGTGACCGTGGGGCGGCTGATCTGGCTTTCGGCGGCTAACTTGGACACATCCAGCATTCCGCCGCTTTGACGCAGCAGCAATTCCAGCACGCGCAGAAATCCGGATCGCTTCTCCAACCGGAACAGTTCCTGGACGTCACGCGCAAAGTAAGAATCCTGCCACTCGGCGTAAAACTCGGGATTATGCGTTTCAGCGAGTAACGCGGGCGGCAAGCCGCCGCGCAACAATCGTTCCCGCAGATCCGTCACGCCGAAGGCCGGTAATTCCTCATGCAACACCGGCACCAGTTCCACCACGCGCTTGCGGCCCGTCAAGCTGTCACGGAATTTTTGCGTGGCGGCGAGCGTGGAAGATCCCGTCGCCAGAATTTTCAAACGGGGAAATCCATCCGCGCCAATCTTCAACAGCCGGCTGGGATCGGGCAGCTGGTGAACCTCGTCGAACACCACCAGCCGCTTCTTCACCGACCGGAAAAAACTTTCCGGATCGCTCAGCCGTTCCGCCACGCTGGGCAGATCGCAGTTCAGGAATTCGGCATCCGGCAGGCTCTGCGCCAGCACGGTTTTGCCCGCGCGCCGCGGCCCGGTCAGCCACACGATGGGAGCCTGCTTCCACGCGGCCGTCAGCCGTTCAGACCAAAAAGGTCGGTTAATCATTGCATTCGCACTTTACACTTAGCCGTCTTTATGTAAAGTGAAAATACACGTATAGCGACAGGTCAACTTCCACACCGCAATAAACCTAATCTCCGCAATTGAAGGGGTGGTCAAAAGCGGTTTGCGGCAATAGAATTGAGGGCGATGAACGCATCTGCATCGCTGGTTTCCGTTCACCTGCCCCGCATCCACTAACGTGCCGATTTGCCCAACCAGCGAAATATCGTTTATACAGGCACAATTTTTCGGCCAGTTGTGCATAAAAAGGATTGCTTACTTCGCGAGCTTGGATGGGGTAGTGAAAAGTGCGGAACGACATGACACTAGATTGATTCGCTCTTTATTCTGGAAGGTGAGTCCTCCGCAAGCCAGCAAAAACTGCGCGCCACATCTCTATTTTTCCGGCGAGATTCGCACGAGTATCACACCATGGCGCGGAACATTGGCGGTGAATGAACCGGAGAATCTCCCCAATTCTTTCTGCCGCCAGAGGTCGCGCACTTTTTGATGGCCGCTCAAGCCGAGATCAGCCCAAGCGGCCGTGATGGGAGCCGCACTGTAACCGCGATTGAAAAGCCCGACCGCCTTCGAGCCGTCTTCCATGTCCTTGGACCAGACTTCTACTTCTCCGTTTTGGGCCACCCGCGCGGCCTGGCGCCCCAGCGGGTCTTGATCGACTTCGAGCACTTCATCATTTGTCAAAAGGCCCAAGGTAAACTCATCCATCTGTGTCATGTCACAGCCGATAAGCAATGGCGAGGCGAGTAGACACCACAGGCTGATGTGCGTGTATTGTTCGTTCGGCGTGAGCCGCGTTGGATGCAGGTTCGGACCCCAACCGACCTTGCCGACGACGAGCATGTCGGGATCGTTGAAATGTCCCGGCCCGGCAAATTTCTCGTGACCGTTTTGCTTGAAGCCAATGCCTGCCATGCTGCTCCAGGTGTCGGTGATGTCGATGGTCGTGCGACCGGAATTGCCGCCGACCTCCGCCACCCATTCCCACGAATCGCCCATGCCGTATTGGCAAAAGCTGTAGAGGATGTCGCGATTCTGTTGGTCGAGCGCGGCGCGCATGATGCGGTAAGGTTTTTGAAGTTTCTCAAGCTCGTTCGGTTTCGAGGAGCTCCAGCTTTTGGCGGCAGCGGGAAATTTTGATGGATTGCCGCGCAGCGATTCCATCTCGGGCGCGTAAGAGCACCAGTCGTATTTCAAATAATCAAAACCCCACGTGGCATATTGCTGGGCGTCGAGCAACTCGTAATCGAAGCTTGCCACGCAGTCGCCGCAGGTCCACGGGCCGGGCGAGGAATATAAACCGATCTTCAGGCCCTTGCCGTGGACGTAATCGGTCAATCCTTTCATGTCCGGGAAGCGCGGGTTAGATAGAATTTTTCCGGTGGCGTCGCGATGTGGCCCTTGCAACGTCTGGTCTTTGGCGTTACGATTCACCTGCCAATAATCGTCAATGTTGATGTAGGTCCATCCGTGATTGATGAGGCCACTCACTACCATTGCGTCGGCGGCGGACTTCACCTTGTCGGCGGTCACGGCCGACGCGAAACAATTCCAACTATTCCACCCCATCGCTGGCGTCAGTCCAATCTGCGCGCCACAAATTATTTTCAACTTCCGTTCCGCTTTGCCAAGGGCGTTTTTCGCGCGCAAAGTGACGGCGTGTTCGCCTTTCTCCGGCACACTTCCGGTGATGCGTCCGGTCTTTTCGTCGAGCTGCAGACCTTTGGGCAAACCTTCCGCTGCAAATGCCATTGGACGATCTCCCGTCGCGGCGATGGTATAGAGAAACGGAGCGCCCGGCCGTACACCAAAAACTTTGGCGCTGTTGATGCGCGGTTTGGGTGAAGATTTGGGCGTCAGCACAATCGCTTCCTCCTTGAGAATGGAGCCGGCGGTCGGCTTACCAGTGGTCATTGTGATTTGGGCGTCCGACCAGTCGGCGTGGTCGAACTCATGATTCCCGCCACTATCAACGAAAAGGGTCAGCTGCTTCACGCCCGCGAGGCTCAAGTTCACCGATTGAGATGCGTCGCCGCCGTGCAATTCCTTGCTGTGCCAGAGCACACCGTCTGCGTCGCCGAGCAGTTTGAAAACCACGCTGCCGTGTTTGCTGACCTCGTCATCAATGCCCACGCTCGCGGAAAAACTCTCCGCATTGCCGCCGAGATTAATCACGAACTCGCTGTCCGCATGCGTGCCAAGGCCGTTCGTGAACATCTGGCCTCCGATGGACAGGCGATTGCCTGCGACGGATCGGTCCGCGTGCGGTTCGCCCCAGCCTTGCTGCACCTGGCTGATGTCGAGCGCGCTGACGAAATAAATTTTCGACGGTTGAACCACCGGCACTGGTTGACTGACCACCTCGACGAGACCTGCGAACCAAAGACCGACGGCGAGGATTGTGAAATGGATGAGTTGCTGCTTCATGTTATGACTTTTGTATCTATTTAGCTTGTGGTTATTCATTATTGGCACCACTGATGTTTGAGCGGGTTTGGAGTTTTTCATGGTGAAGTTCATGCGGTTGCGGTAGTCCCAGCCGGCGGATTCTTTGAGTGGATAAAATATAAATTCGGCACGCACTCCACACTTAAAGTTCCGCGAACCATTTTTGCAACTGTTCGCGGTTGCGTGTGGCTCCAGCAGCAATGTCTGCCAAAGAACTTCCCTTGGCACAGCATCCCACCATGACAGATCCATTGAAACCTGATTCCTTCAGCCGCTTGAACACGACCTGGAAATGCACCTTGCCTTTGCCGAAATCCAGCCAGATCTGTCCCTTCACGCCCGCGCAATCCTTGGCGCAAAAACCGGTCATGCACGGGACGATAAGCTTGAGTTGCTCGATGGGACCCTTGCCGGTGTAGTAAACGAGGTTGCCCGCGTCGCACCAACTTTTGAAGCTGGGATGATTCACCTTGCCGATGCAGCGAATGATCTCTGCCACTGACATGTCCCAAGGTTTTAGTTCGTCGCGGCAAACCAGCGGGCCATGCCTCAATTTAGGAAACCTGCGCGCGACTGGTCGCACCGACTGGCAGTCGGCAAAACGGCGATAGCTCGCCGCCTTCAAATGAAGACGCTGCCCCGACAACCTTTGCAGGTGAGCAATCAGAACTTCACCCGTTCACGTTTCCGCTGCACAAATCGGCAGCAATCCAGATAACCAACGGCGCGCGCGAGTTGAACAGCATCTGGGAAATCCATACCGACCTCCTCCGGCGCGTGCGCGTCCGAGCCGAATGTGATGGTTACACCCTTTTGAAACGCGAGTTCAAGAAGCTGGCGGCTGGGATAAATCTCTTTGCAATCCTTGCGCAGGCCGGCGGTGTTGAGTTCGATGGCGCAGCCTGCGATTGCAGCAGCGGTGAGGAATCTTGCGTAAAGCGGCGTGCAATCCTGCGCCGGACGGATGCCGAATTTTTTCACCAGGTCCGCGTGGCCGATGATTTCAAATAGTTTTGATTCGGCCGCGAGGGTGAGGCGATCAAAATAAGCGGACCAAACTTCAAAGGCGTCACGCTTTTTCCATTCGGAAAGTTTCGCGGGGTCGTCAATGCCCCACGAATCGGAAACGTAATGCACGGAGCCGATGAAATAATCCCACGGATGCCGCGCAGCAAGATCGCGGATCCAATCCTCTTGGCCGGGCAGGTAATCCACCTCGAGTGCGAGCCGGATGGTAAGCTGCGGAAATTCCGTCTGCGCGAGCCGGACTTTGGCAACGTAATTATCGAGTTGGCCATTGAGCATCCGCCAGTTGTCGAAATCATCGCGACGCATCGGGGAGTGTTCAGAGAAACCGATTTCAGGCAGGCCAAGTTCCACGGCACGGCGCGCGTAATCCACTGGTTCGCCCACGGCGTGGCCGCAGAGCGGGGTGTGCATGTGATAATCGGCCGGCAACAGCATGCCAGAAAGTTTCGAGTTTCCGGTGGGAAGTTTCAAGTGTTGAATCATCTCTTTTAGTTCATCGTATCTTCGCCTTCGCTAGTTAGGACTTGGCCTGACGCAGCGAATCCAGGCAACCACCATTGCTTCCAATGCCACCATCAGTGACAGCCTTAACAGCTGCGTGAAGATCGGCTTTGGCGGAGGATATGCCAAAAGCGGTTGCGGCGGTAGCGAGTGCGCTGGATTGAATGAATTGACTTCAGTTTATCATGGCGGGGTTATGTTATATTTTGAGTAGATGGGAATTACCGTATCACCGGCTGGTAAATAAAAATTATTATCTGTTTGCAGCGTAATTCTCGGGGAAGAAGTGTCGTTCGATAAGTTCGATGAGTATGTGCAATACCTTGATATGCAATTCCTGCACTCGATCCGCGAAAGTGCCTCCTGGCGTGCAGACATATACATCACTCAGGGATTCAAGCTCGACACTTCGCTTGCCGGAAAGCACGATGACACTCAATCCAAGCGATTTTGCGGCGCGAGCGGCACGAACAATATTCTTGCTCGTTCCACTGGTGCTGAGCGCGAGTAAGCAATCGCCTTCGCGACCATGCGCCTCAATGTAGCGGGAAAATACTTGTTCATAGCCCAAGTCGTTTCCGATACAACTCATGTGTCCAGAATCACTGATGGCTGTGGCCGCCAATGCGGCCCGGTCATGACGGTATCGCCCGGTAAGTTCCTCAGCAAAGTGCATCGCGTCGCACATAGACCCACCATTGCCACAAGAGTAAACACGCCCCCTCTTCTCGAATACCTCAATCAGTTTGGCCGCAGCACGTTCTATATCTGTTATGGTTGCCTCATGAGCTAAAAGATCCGCAAGGGCGGACTGGGCTTCGAGAAGACTGAATTTAATGTATTCGTTCATAACTAATCCTTCGATATTCACAAGTCGTCTGGACACCTTGATTTGCGATTTACTTCCGTTCTCGGGTTCGTCCGCCGAAACGCCTCGGCGAGGAGTGAGATGGGATGGACGACGCGCACGTCCCTCGCTGCCTGACGCAAACCGGCTTCCAGTTGCACGGAACAACCGGGATTGGCCGAGGCCACCACGGAGACACCGGTGCGTTGAAGATTCGCAAGTTTACGATCCAACAGTCTTCCCGCCATCTCGGGTTGCGTGATATTGTATATGCCCGCACTACCGCAGCACCAGTTGGATTCAGGCAACTCAACGATTTCCAGCCCGGGAATGGCACGCAAAACTTCACGCGGCGCATGAATTACCTTCTGCCCATGGCAGAGGTGGCAGGATTCGTGATAAGTGACGCGCTGTGGTTGTGGCGGGCAAGTCGGACGTTGCAGGCCAATTTCCGCCAGCCATTCGTGGATGTCCTTCAATTTGCGCGACCAGGTTGCCGCGCGGGCGGCGAAGACGAGATCGTCGTGCAACAGATGTGCGTAGTTCTTCAGGTGCGAGCCACAGCCGCCGGCATTGCTGATGATCGCGTCCAGCGCTTCCAGTGGGCCGGCGCATCCCTCAATGGCGAGAATATTTCGTCGGGCCATCTCCTGGGCCAGTGCCAGTTCCCCGTTGTGGGCGTGGAGGGAACCGCAACAGGATTGCAACCGCGGTGTGAACACCTCACATCCGTGTGCCAGCAACACATCGGCCGTGTCACGGTTGATTTCGGAATAAATCAAGTCCTGGATGCAGCCAGTCAACAGGCCGACACGATGACAGCGCGGCGTAGGGGTTTCCACTTCGCGGATGAGCGCGTCGGAAAAATAGCGGCGCACCGTGGGGGTTAATGGTTCAAGCTCACGCAAGTTTTGAGGCAGCAAGGCGGTAAGCCGTAGCTTTCGTGCTAATGATTGCAAGCCACTGACCTGATAAAGATATAATAGTTGCCCCAATCGTCGCAGTAACCGGGGTCGGATGAAAATAAACTTCACGGTGAACCATCGGACAAAGTTGCGTTTAGGTTTGGCCAGCACGCCGCTGGTTTCGATGTCGGCCCGCGCCGCTTCGAACATCGCGGCATAATTTACTCCCGCTGGACAGGCCGTCTCGCACGCAAGGCAGCCGAGGCAGTAATACATTTCCTTGCCGAACTCCGATCCTAGTTCCAAGTCCCCGTCAGCCAGCGCCCGCATCAGTGAAATCCGCCCGCGCGGACTGTGCCGCTCAAGCTTGGTCGCGTCGTAGGTAGGGCAGGTGGGCAGGCACATCCCGCAGTGCATGCATTGCTGTAGCACGGAATAATTGAGCTGCCCGAGATGAAATGGTTTAGCGCTCACGGGTCAAAAATCTTTCCCGGGTTCAAAATATTATCGGGATCAAGTGTGCGTTTGAGCTGCCGCATCAAGTCCAGGCTCCCCTCGCCAATCGCTCCCGGCAGAAATCGCTTTTTGGCCAGCCCAACGCCGTGTTCACCCGTGACTGTGCCACCCAGTTTAATCGCAAAATCAAAGATCGCTTTCATGGCATGTTCCACCCGCTCCATCTCTTCGAAATTTCGTTCGTCGGTGAGGAAGGTGGGGTGCAGGTTACCATCGCCCATGTGCCCAAAGGTGCCGATGCGCAACCGGTGATGCTCGCCGACTTCCTGAATGAACCGGATCATCCGCGCCAGTTCACTGCGCGGCACGGTCGCATCCTCTAAAATAGTTGTGGGTGCCATGCGGGCCAGCGCCGAAAAAGCAGACCGCCGGGCGGTGGCTAGCCGCGCGGATTCCTCGGCGGATTTCGCCACGGTCACGGACTCTGCGCCATGTTGCCGCGCGATCTCCTCCATGCGACGGGCCTCTTCTTCCACCACCGCCGGATGACCATCCGTTTCCATGAGCAACATGGCCTCGGCGTTCAGCGGCAGCCCGATGCGGGCGTATTCTTCCACGCACTGGATGGTGATCTTGTCCAGAAACTCCAGTGTGCAGGGAATGATCTTGGCCGCGATGATGGCGGAAACTGCTTCTGCCGCAGCATCCATACGGACAAAGGTTGCCAATAAAGTTTTCTTGGCCGCCGGCTTGGGCACCAGCTTAAGGAGAACTTGAGTGATAATACCCAGCGTTCCCTCCGAGCCGATGAACACGTCTTTCATCGAGTAACCTGCCACATCCTTCACGCACTTGTTGCCAAGCCAGACGACTTGACCATCGGCCAGCACCACTTCCATTCCCATCACATAATCGCGGGTGACGCCATACTTTAGACCGCGCAGGCCACCGGAGTTTTCGGCCACATTCCCGCCGATGGTGGAAATCTTCATCGAACCCGGATCCGGCGGATACAGCAGCCCTGCGGCGGCCGCGTGGTCGGCGACTTTCTGGGTGACAACTCCCGCCTCAACCAGAATTGTGAGATTCTTTTCGTCGAGCTGGAGCACGCGATCCAGCTTGACCAGACACAACACGATACCATTCGCCACGGGCACACTGCCCCCGCTTAATCCGGTGCCCGATCCGCGCGAAACCACCGGCAGATGATTTTGACGTGCGAACTTGATCACCCGCGCGACCTGTGGGGCATTTTGGGGAAACACGACACAACCCGCAGGCTGCTTGAGTGCCGCCGTTCCGTCAAAAGAATACGGAATCACATCCTCTGGCTGAGTGAGCACATTCGGCTCACCAAGGATGTCGCGCAGCACGGCCAGAGAATCAGGTGACAAGGACATGATGGATCAACTAATTCAAACGCTCCGAGTCATAGGCATAACGTTGCGCTGAAGTCATTCGCTCAAAGTCAGGTGTGCCGTTGTCGCGTTTGGGCCAATCTCTTGACCCCGTTGCTTTGCCAGTAGCTTCCAACTTGGTTCTCGCCAGCGGATTATTGCGAATCTCCACCGTGGCACGGCGGGTGGCACTCCCGTCGTAGCTCATCGCCTGATCGGTGGTTTTCAAATCCTCCTCCAGCGAACGGTGCGGTTGGATGCCTTTAACCTGCAATACGCCATGATAGGCCCGCACGGCTTCCTCCGGCGTGATTTTTCCATCCGTGATCAGCCGCAGCATCTCGATGAACGCGAGCTGATGCTCTGCGTGGTTGATCTTGCGGCCGTATAGAGCCACCCGGGCACCGTATTTTTGCGAGTCATGAATCAGCTTGAACGCGTCGTAAGTCGTCCCGGCGCTACCGCCAAGAATGCCGACCACCAAGTTCGGATCATACTGCGCCAGTTCCTCCATCGCCCTCGGCCCGTGATAAACAATTTTCAGGAAATCAGGCCGCCCCGCCTCCGGCACGCCGGCCAGGGTGCGGATGATGTTGTCGTTGATGAATTCGCCCAGCTTTTCCGGCGCGATGCCGCTGTTGACGTTCGGATCAAAAACTTCAAGGAAATGTCGGAAGCCTTTGCGTTCCGCCTCTTCGCGGAATTCCTTATACCAGAGAAACGCCTCGCGATCCTGATCGAGTTCATTGACGAAGGTCATCGAATACAAGCCGAGGTTCGCGCCAGGAATCCCGTTTAGGCTGCGGTCGCATTCGATCTCGCCGCACTGAATGTGGTCAATGGTCGCCGACCGGAATGGCTGCGACGGTTCGCGCGTATAGCAGCCGTGGCGCACGGCCCAAACATCGGTCGTGTCGTTGGCGCGGCAGGCGGGCGTAATCTGGGAGTCCTTGAACAAGCCTTCTTTGATGGTGAGCTGCTCGTTGACATAGGCCGACATCAGCATGATGTCCACCAGCCCCTGATGCGTCACCTCGCGAATGAGATCGAGAAATTCGGGCAGGTTGCGGTAGCCGTATTCCATACGCGTCCAGACTTCCGGCGAGAATTGCGCCGGCCGCGCCCCATGTTTGGCGAGATAACTGCGCGGTCCCGGAGCGCGCACGCCGAACGCCATGTCAGCATCCTTGGCGTCGGCGAGGATGAAGTCGCGGGTCGAGTGCGGGTGCGCGCGAATGGCGGCAAGCTTTTGGTCAAGGGAACGGATCATAAATTAGATTACAAAACAGGTTCACGTTTGTTTTCAATCCCCAGGAAATTGAGATCAACCGAAACGCGGATTTTGCGTCCGTTCCCGGAAACAAGCCGGACCGATTGGCCATCCGCCGCCGGGATGATGGCAGCGACACGGTCAAAGCCTTTGGGTATGGGGGCAACGGCCATGATGTAATTGACCGTCAACGGTTGGTGCGGATCCAGCGTGAGGCGAGTGATGCCACCGGCTGTGACGAGCGGATTTTTCTTCGCCGACTCCGCTAGGCCGTAATGGAAATCGGCCGTCACTTCCGCCAACCCCAGCACGTTGACATGCCGTCCGTTCCACGGAGGATAATGCCGGCCGCCGTTGGACAGCCAGAAAACTGTCTGTCGCAAGATTCGCGGGTCTTTCAACGCAAACCACACGCAGCCGGCCGCCCCAAAAGTCACCGCAGTCCACGCAAACGGCTGCCGTTCATCGCTGGACAGCATGACGATGTCCTCAAAGCCCCGCCGCGCCGGATAAAGGCTCAAGTCCGTGAAACCGCCGTTCGCCAAAGGCACTTTGGTCAGCGATGTGAATTTGCCTCCTGGCCGCAGGCAGGAGTAACCGCCGGCGGCGGGATTTTCCAGCGGCACCGGCACAACGTCGCCGCGCTTGAAACGACTGGTGGAAACCAGACCGCTGCCGGGCGAGTCGGGAAATTTCAACATCGCGTGGTGGCCCAGGCTCATCAACCCACTCATGCCGCTGATGACGTGGCGCTGATAAACGGCCGTCTGGCCGGGTCGAAGTGAGACGTATTTGTCCACGCGACCGGCGCGGATTTTGGTGGTCAGGCTCAAGCGCAGGCAGCCAGCTTCAGCGGATTCGAGCCGCCACCGCCCATTGGCGGTTTCGCCATGGACCGGATGTTTTTCACCGTGAAACGGCGTGACATTGCCGCCAAACGGCAGACAGAAGAAATCCCCGCGCAACACCTTCAAAAGGGCCGGCAGGGACGGCTCGGTTTTTTCCTCCGCCCACGGTGCAACGGAGAACGGTTGGATTTTCTTTCCGCCGAGGTGAAATGTCACCGGGCCGAGATGCCCGCCAGTTTCAGTCACGAATGCCTCGACTTCGCGTGTCGCAACCCGCCACGAGGGCTGGCCAAGTTTGGTTTTCAGACTGGTCTTCATCAGGCGGATAGCGTCAGGATGAACTGAGCCAGTTCAGGCAAGCTGGCGCTGCGGGCCTCGCGCACAAAGAACCCTGCACTGGCGTTGGCGCAGACCAAACGTGAGCGAGCATCAAGCTTGAGGAGGAGGCCAAGACAATAGCCAGCATTAAACCGGTCTCCAGCGCCCGTGCTTTTCTTGGGCTTGGCACAGTAGAAGGTATCCATGATGGCCGTTTCGGTGGCATTCGCCACCGCCGCAAACTTGATATGGTGAATCACCACCTCCGCAATGCCCAGTCGTTCGCGCAAGGAGTGCGCCTGTTGTGGCACTGATTCGGGAACCGTGCCCGCTGCCGGCAGCCCCAGCAGCCGCGCCAGAATATTGGCCTCATTGCCATTCAGGCCGAGCGTGAACGCCCCGGTTGCCGCGAAAGCGGACAGTGTATCGAGCATCGCCCGAATATCGCCCGGCGAACGGCTCGACGGGTCAACCAAATCTATGAAAAACGCCGGGCGATGAACCAGCCGGGCGTAGACTTTTTCCTGCAACAAACGCCAGACCGCCGTCATGTGTGGATATAATGACCAGTCAGTCAAAGCGATTACCCGCGCCGTGGCACAGGCCGTGGCATAGGCTCCATCAGCCAGCATCGTTGCCACGTGTTCGGGAGTAAAGCCGGCGATCACGGAAGCAAACGCGGGATGAACTGGCTCACCCAACGTCGCAAAGCCATCCACGGGCACACCGAACGCGGCCAGGCCATCCCCCATATTGATAGCGCACCCGCCCGGATGCACACCGTTGACGACAATTTCGCGCAGACTGCTATGGCCCGCAGCTTTGGTAATCAATTCACCAAAGGTGGTGATGTCCGGAACGGCCTTAAACTCGGCAAGGCTCTGGCGCTCGCCGACCAGGGAAATCATCTCGTCCATAAAACCGTCGAAACCGATAGTGACCGAGGGCAACGGCGCGGCAACCGCGAGGAGGCGGGCAGCCAGATCTTTAGGAAAGGAATTCATGCTCGTTGGCAGGCGGAGTGGATGCGCAATGGTAATCCGTTCTTAGTAACTCTGCCACCCCTCGTTCAATCCACGCAACCGCGCGCCAGAGCAAATCCAAAATCGCCATCGAAGAATAGTGACCATTTATGAGTGCCGCTTGATTCAGCGTTAAGTTGCTTTATACTCCTAGTTCTTAATGCATCTCTACTTCGCAGGTGCCTAGACCTTGGCGATAAAAGTTGAACTGAACGTTGGGATGATCGGCCAGGAGCGACATGGGCACGGCGCTGTCAGCCAGTTTTTCAGAAATCATTAAGGTGGTCAGGCGCTGGCCAAACGGATTGTCGTGCTTGCCTGCCTGCCAGATGGAAACCTTCTCCGCCTTCCAAGTCTCAACGGGGCCAACAGTGATGGCCCGGGTGGGAACCAAAGTGATGTTGCCGCCGCCGGAAGTGCGCGCGTTTTGCGCGATTGTGGTAGGATGCAAATCAACAACGCGCGTCGAGAGCTTGCGATATTCCGCCGGGCTGGGCTGCTGGTTTTTATATTTGCCTGCGCGTTTGGGCGGATCGTTGAAGGCCCAGTGCTTGGTGTCTCCCTGACCGCCCTGCATGACGGCGCAACGGATACTATCCCAACTCTGCCGATAATCCCGCGTATCGGCCTTGGGAAAATGCAGGTTGGCCGCTGGCATGATAAGCTCCTTGCGGATACGATTGAAGCAAAGTTCCCGGTCAGCCTTTTCAAACGAAAGTGCATGCGTAGGCGGTGCTTCGCGGCCATCCAAAAACCATTCATCCATGCCCCAAAAATGCGCCCATTTAAGATTCAAGCCGAGGTCGTTGACAATGCGCGCCACAAGCGGCAATTGTTCTGTCGGCCCGATGGGACCGCAAATACCAACCGGATTGTCAGCCGTGGATTGACGCCATGCCGTGATGTATTCGAGTGCCTCGGCGAGATAGAACTCCTCCAGTGTGTCATAGAAAACAACCTTGAATCCAGGGCGAGAGAGTTTAAGCATTTTCTCAGGCGTCAGCTTGGCAGCGGCCTTGATGATGGAGTCGTCGAGGGTGGTGTAATCCCACCAATCGGGAGCGATAGAGCTGATTTTACGCGGCATAAACTTGTTTTCCTAATTCGGTTTCGTATTTTTTGTTGATGAGATAATTTTTCCCCAGCAAATCGGCGAGCGGATCAACCGACTGAGCGGAAAGTCCCCAATGCAGATGCCGGCGCCAACCTTCGGCGTGTTGGAACCGATGCGAGCGCTGGCCCATTTCGCGCGACATATTTTCCATGGCGGCGAGATACGAGTTCATGCCCTGGCTCGCGTCCAGCCAGTTCTGCTGGCTGCGGTGTTCGGCGAGCGCCGCCAGTTTTGCTCTTTGGACGCTCGTAGTGTTCACATACGCGCCGGGAATGATTTCGCGCCGCAGACCATCACAGAATCCGTGCGGCATGCAGTGATACACGGTCACGTCATTTTGGAAAACGGACCGGGCAGGAGTGGTTTTAAAATTTGGCATTCCGTGGGCGAACGCGGCAGTCACGGCCAGCCGGCAGGTGTTACTATGATCCTCCATGTAATCCTGCGGCGAATGCGTCAGGACAATGGCCGGCTTGACCTCTCTGATCACCGCAGCAACCCGGCGCAATGTTTTGAGGTCGTAAAAAATCTCCAAATCATTCGTCAGACTCATGTGAAAAGTTGCGCCGAGTATTTGGGCGGCGCTTTGGGCTTCGGCGGCCCGCATCCGAATCAATGTCCTGGCATCGTGCTGAACGCTGCCGCAACCGCCGTTCGCCACGTTCAAATAGTGGGTCTCGCAGCCGACCGCTTTCAAGAGCAACAACGTGCCGGCCATGGCGAGTTCGATGTCGTCGGGATGAGCGGCGATGGCGAGCACAACCGGGACTGATGAATGATGATTGCTGGATTTCACAACTTGACGGGTTTGCCCGTGCGGGCGGATTCGTCGGCAATATGCGCGCCCGCAACCCAGCCGTAGCCAATCACACTGACATTGTATTTTTTCATTTTGATTTCGAGGTTAATAGCGGTTTGACCCCTCGAAACGGAAATGCCGTTTCGACCTCATTGGTGGTAATGCCTCACAAGTTAATCTTCCGCCGATAGGCTGGAATCTGGTTGTTCAACGTGTCGTCAAGTAGTTTGAGTTTTTCTGCAATGATGTCCGGTGTGTAGATGTAGTCTTGTTCCCACTCATAGCCGAGGCGCGAATCCCGGCGCGCGGTCTCCCATGATGACTGGGTGCGTTCACGTTCCTCGCGCAACAACCCGGTCATCTTCTCCAACAGATCCCGCTGCTCTGCCGCCACAGTGGTCTTGGCCAGCGCCAGCCGCAGGCCTTCGAATTCGATGATGGCATACTCGCTGCGCATCATCCGCTGCAACTGCTCGGCCAACAGCACTTCGCGAAATGCCAGCTTCTGCTTCGACGCCGGCGCGTTCAACGCGGCCTGACGATAGAACTTAAGTCCCTCCTCCATCCGGTCGGCAGACAGCTTCAGGTATTTCTGAAACACGGGAATGGTGAAAAATCGGATATAACCATCGACCGCGTTGCGTTTGTTGGTGAAGTCCGGCCAGAAGATCAGGCGGCTGGGCACATAAGGCCACGCCGGATTCAGTTGCGACTGACCGCTCCACTGCTGTTGATCCGACCATGAATGGCTGAGCGTCATGGCGCGCGGGTTAGGTTTGGAGAAAAACATCGGTGCCGCCACCGCGTTGCAACTGCCCCAGTTCGGGCCGGTGTCGGGATAAACCTGGATCGCTTCGCTGAAGTGCTTCCAAGCCGCGAGCACGGCATCCTCGTTACCCGCACCGAATTCACGCCGGGCGATTTTGCGTAACAAATCATCCAACGGCGGCGCATCGCTCCAGGAATACCAGGCACGCATTTCGGCAACCCAGTTGGGCTTGAATCCGTAGCTCCAGGTCTCCAGCGTCCCGGAAATTTTCCACTCCTCCAGCGCCTGATAACGTGCATACCACTGGTAGGGGAAGGGCAAGTAGGGAAACGTTCCGAATTGCCAACTGGCGAAAGTGTCCGCCTTGGAATAGATGGCAGGAAAGTTACGTTTGCGCGCCTCCAGAATCTGCGCCTGGGTGACCTCCGCCGGCCCGACCTGATTGATGGCGTAATCGCGCAGATGACCTTTCTGCCCGTCCAGTTCAAAACTCTTGCCATTTTCAAAAGTCAGCAGCGGAATCGTTGATTCCGGCAACTGCGTCATGACATAGGCCTTCGTCGCCACTTGGTCCGGGCTGAAGGCAATGTTATATTCCCAAGGCAGTATCTCCACCTTGGGATTTATTTTGTGGGCTTCGTCGGCGGCAATACCCACGGCCTTGGACCATTCGCGAACCCAGGCGCGCAAATCCTCATTACCTTGTCCACCGGCACCAAACCACTTCTTGTAGAAAAATCCTTCGGTCAACAGTATGTATCCGCGGATTTCCGGAAATTCAGTGACGTTTTCGCGAACTAACTTGCGCAAACCTTCGATATTTTCCGGCGTGCCGGTGTATTGATAAAGGAGTGGCGCATAACAATCGATGCCAAACCGGGCCGTGCGGCGCAGCAGATCTTTCATTTCACCCGGCTTGTGCCGGCGCATCACGTCATCACCCCAATAAGGCTCAGGGCCGGGCGCGTTGTTTGGATTGCGGTAAATGGAACAATGAATTGCATCGAAGCCATACAACGGTAGTGTGGCCAGATAGCGGTCTGGCCAGTCCATCCAGCCCAGTCCGGAAAGAGTCATTCGCGCTTGAAACAGGCTGTGCCGAGCGGTGCTCAGGTTCTTTGGCAGATAGGGGCCTTCTCGCAGCTTGAAGCGCATGATCAAGTTATAAAGGCCATACATCGCTCCACGGTCGTCAAAACCGCATACAACAACAGTATTGCTCGACACAATAATCTGGTAATCTTTCGAGGCTTTTAGGGACTCGCCGTAGCCGGGCAATTTGTCTCGGGTCGCCACGACAATGATTTGCTGACGGTCACGCCAGTTACCAAGTTGCGCCGGGCGTTCCACCATAATCTGCACCTGCATGGCGTCTTTAAGAAAGCGTTGTAGTTCCTCGCTGGCGGTGACTAGGGCGAGCGAGGCATTGGTGGGAATCACGATTCTCCAACCAGCGTCAATTTCGATTTCATCCACGTGGCGATTCATGCCGGGATCGCGAGGAGCCGGAGGCAGACCTTCAGTTTGCTGCCTAAGAAAATCATAGCTTTCTTCCACATCGAGTGCCGGAAGCGCCTTGGCTTCGAACTGCTGCTCAGAAACCTCACCGGGGGCTGCCCCGACAAAGCTCAAGAAAAAGAGAATTAATCCGAAATAAAAGACCTTTTGAAATGTGTTCATCGTTATCATCCTCTGATAATGAGTATAGGCACAGATACTAGCGAACATCTTCGGTGGGCATCGGATGGTGGCCAACCGGCTCGCGCGGACCCGCTCTGGCGAGCCCGTCTCCAACCCCAATCATAACCACTGAAATTACCAGCGCGATGATACCCAGCCACAAATAAAGCCGGGTCTTCGCGTCCACACCTTTCCACTCTTTCAACAAGATGCCCCAAAGATTGCTGAAAATAATGATGGCCGCCATGAAGATGCTCCAACCTGCGTAGCCATACCCGCCCAGCTTCGTCGTGCCCGTGCCAAAGCTGAACCACTGCCCATACCAGAGAACGCCACTGATAACAGCAAGGAGATAATTGCGCAGCAATGTGCTGCGGGGCCGAACCACGTAATCACCAAATGCCTTTTTCTTCGTGGTGATAATCATGGTGGAGATAAAGTTGGTTGTGAATCCACCCGCCAGCGCAAAAACCAGCAAGGGCATGTTTTTGAAAACTTCTGGTGTGCCGACGCCAACCGCCAACCGGGCGATCGGCGCCCCGGCGGTGAAGGCGAACGCCATGCTCGCACTCATGATTCCGCCCAGCACGGCCATCGTAACTCCCTTGACAAGGGCGAACTCTTGAACTGACTCCTTTTTCTGGGCGTCAGTGAGCGAACGTTCCTTGCGTATCCCGGCGTAGCCGCACAGTGCAGTGCCAGCCAGACATACGAGGAACCCGAGCAGCACGACGAAGCCCGGCAGCGTGTTGAACAGCAGACCGAGCTTTCCGTCAATGGCCGCTGGAACGAGTGTGCCCACAATCGAGCAGACCCCGAGGGAAACCGACTGCCCGAGCGAGAGCCCCAAATACCGCAGACCCAGCCCGCACATCAGGCCGCCGAAGCCCCACAGAACGCCGAACCCATACGCGCCAGCCATGCTCCTGACTGGACTCTGGCGCAGGATGCTCCAAAGGTCTGGCGTGGTCATCAGCCCGGCCAAAGTCGGCATAACAAGCCACGCGACCAAGCCGAGGCTGATCCAGTAGGTTTCCCATGACCACTTTTTGACTGCATGCGAGGGCACATAGAAGCTGGCAGCAGAGAAGCCGCCAGCGACAAGGAGAAGAATTCCTAAAAGTTGTTCCATATCGTTTACTTTTCAGTTACTGCAAACCGTGTATTAACCGCGATGCTCATCACGCTATCCGGGCGGAGGATCACCGGGCAACCACCCGCCGCCTCGATTTCCATGAAGCCCGCTGCGTCAGTGTAAACACTGTAGCGGACGCCTTTCCCACCAGGTGAAGTAGTGGGTTCCGCATCGCGGATATCGATGTGGGATTGCGCCAGCGTCAGCGCATCCGAGGTGCGCCGCACAGTCAAGCCGCGCTGCGGGTCGCGAAACTCGATCCAGGGCACTTCCGCGCCGATGCCGATTTGATAACGATACTTCCCGTCCGTTCGCGTGTGACAGAAACCGTCAACCCAGGTCCGTTGGCCATCGCTTCGGTCATTGTAAAGATCCCAAACCACAGCCTTGCGTCGGCACGGGAAAACTACCTCGCAGCCAGACCGGCAATCAAATTGGCACAGCGACCACGGCGCTAACAGACAATCGCCACGCCCCCAGGTCGCCCGACCGAGATAGGTAATGCTTTCTAGTGCGCGCACGGTAACTGCCGCCCGTCCTGGTGACACTGTTATTCGCCGCTCAAAGAGTGCAGGAATTCCGAGACCTTGGTTGTTCACCAAATCAATCTCTGCTCGGATCGTGACACTCCGTCCGGCCGAACGTGTCAATTGAAATCGGGCCGCCAGCAGCCCTGGCGGAACCCGCCATGCCCCAGCCGCATATTGGTAACCCAATTTTGTTCCCTCTGGCGCGGGCCAGAGGCCGTCACCGCCGGGATTGAGATAGCGATCGCCGGTGCTCTGCCCAGCAATCGCCTCGGGGTTGACGCGGTTGAGGATTTCGCCATTAAGTATTCCAAACCATCGGCCCTCCAGATCCAGGGCGACGATCACGCCGGCATTCAAGTCACCAACCAGAAATGCCCGCTTACCTGCCTGGCTGAATGCCTTCAAAAGTTGCTGTGCTCTCACGTATGCTCTGCAGCCAATTGCTCGGCAGTGACAAATCGGCCGCCGCGCTCCTTAAGCATGGCGGTTAGTCTGTCGAGTTGCCGGACCGCTTTAGGCCCGCAATTTTTCACGATGAACGGCAACGGTTTCACGCTACTCTCACCAAAGTCCATCGCGCCTTGAGGCATGGGGTGGAATTCCCAAGGGTGAAGATAAAAGCACAGCACCGGGCGCGCCTTGCCGGCTTGGACGTAAGCGATAAAACTCTCCGCTTTCTCCATGACAGCCTCGGCGGACTTGGTCCTGAAGACCGGCCACTGATCACGATCGCGCTGGTAAGGGTCGTTGCTCTCCATTGTTAAGTCGCAGAAGTTGGGGATCTCCACGAGGCGCAGCTTTCCACGCTTGGTCCAATCTTTGGCTGAAGGATGATATGGGGTGAAAGGCGTTTTGTAGAAATACAATGGGAACGAGGCGTCTGACACATAACCCAGACTCTCCAGCACGTTCATTACTTTGGTGCTACCCCACAAGCGCGGGCAACGAAAACTGACCGGGCGAACGCCGCTCGCTTTCTGCACAAGCCGGGTGGCTTGGCGCAATCGGCCCTCCACCTCAGAAGGAAGAATCGGCCAGTTGTTGGGCAGTGGAAAGATCGGGTCACCCAGCGTCTCGTGGAACAGTCCGTGGCAACCCGTCTCGTGACCGGCGTCGCGAACCCGCCGGACCATCTCTGCGTTGTTCTCAGCGGCGTGTCCCGTCCAGTAAAACGTTGCGGGGACGTCGTGCTTTTGAAGAAGATTCAATATTTCCGGCGTGCCATGTTTCACGCCCTCGTAATAAGGCGTAAAGGAGCCGACGTCGGTTTCCATGTCGAACCCGAACACCACGTCAAATTTGGTGTCCTTAATTTCCGGAATAAGCTGCGTTTTCTTTTTAGGCATGGCGAATTTATTTATGTCAGACATCAATCTCAACAATTTTTCCGACCGGCTGAGATAACAATTCAGCCCCGGCCTTTCGGATCGCAACGCTGGTTTCCCACCGGATGCCAAACGTCTCCGTCGAAACGAAGGTGTCAACTTGAAACGTCATCCGCTCGGCCAGCAGATACTCCGAATTGCTTTCCATCCAGGGCGATTCAACCTCGATTAAGCCAGTTCCATGGCAGGGACCGTAAAGATAATTGTCGTAAAAGCCGCGCTGTTTGAATAACTCGATGAAGCGTTTGGCGACATCCGATGCCAACACTCCCGACCTCAGCTGGGCGTGCGTCCAGCGGTGGGCTTCCAGACCGAACTCAACCACTTCGCGCTTCCGTCCTGTGAGCTTGCCCATGCTGACGGGCATGCCGATGCTCGGCGAGTAGCCGCAGACCTTTGCGGAAAGGTTCAATTGGACAATGTCACCCTTGCGGATCTTGCGATAGGTCGAGCGCGAGATCGCATGACGGGTTGACTTCTCACTGAAGACATACATGGGCAATCCCTCATACTCCGCCCCGTTCTCATAAATGGTCTTCTGCGCGATGCCCACGAGTTGCAACTCCGTCATCCCAGGCTTGAGATTACGAATGACCTCCTGCGTGGCCAGTTCCGTTATGCGGAGTCCTTCGCGGATGCAGGCGATCTCGTTCTCGGACTTGACGCTGCGTAGGGCAATCATGATATCGTCCGCGCGGACAATCTCACAATCCGGATAACATTCACGCAGCCCTTCCAATTGGATCGGGTTGCTGACAAGGTAGCCACCGACGCCGATACGAAGTTTCCGTCCCTTGACGCCAATGGAACGGAACACATCGGTGTATTTCGCCGCCTTGAACTCGGGGTAAGAGGGGTCAGCCGACTCACGGTATTCCATCATTTGAAAAATGTTCGGGATCTTGCTGCGATCCGCGGCATACTTTCCACTTTCCGGACCCACCATCAGTGCCGCCTTGCCTGAGGGGGCAATGGCAACACCAGCGGTTTCAAACAGCGGCCAGAAATCACTGAAGTAACGGACGTTGGCATAATCCGCCTCAGTTGAGTTGACGACCAGCACGTCGAGCCCATGCTTACCAGCGAGAGCCGCGGCGCTTTTGACACGCTTTAGATAATCCGCCTCAGGTATACAAATAAGTCCGGTCATATTATTAATTGAGTTCTTAGTCGGTTATGGAACTCTTACGCGATAGAATTGGTTCGTATTACCCGTCGGCGAATTGGTGTAGGGTGAGTTTGTGGTTACACCCGTCCATGGTCCAGTTATTACGGGGGCTTCTTGCAGCGTGCCCAACGGCCAGACCATCGAGACATTGGTGCCGTTTTTTTGAATGGTTAGCTTTGAGCTGACCGCCACGCTGCACAGGTTAAGCAGTTGGCTGCTTGTAAGTGAAGTTGGAAACACCGCCACTTGTGAAATCATGCCATTGAAAGTTCCACCCCCATTGGCGATAGAGCTATCGTTGCCAATTTCCCAAAGGCCGGGATAACCGAACCCGTCCGCTGAATGGGCGATTGCATTGGTTGCACTCTGCAACCCATTAGTGACATCAAAAACATAAAGCACGCAATTGGTAGGACTGATCACCATCGCGCACATAGACCAGGTATTACTGTGAACCACCGGACCAGTAGCGAAGTGATATGTGTTAGCGTTGTTTTGGTTCCAGGTGTAACCAAGTTGTGTCGTGCCATAATACTGGAGGCCACCCGCCCCCGGCGGAACGCTACGGCTAAACACCAACGTGGCCTTGTTTACCTGCGCGCCACCCATTGGATAGCACCAGCACATGATGGTTACATTTGGGATACCCAACGGACCGAACGGCACATTTACAAACGAATTCGCGACACTTTTTGTTAGTTGAACTGCCGCGTTGGTCATCTGAAGACCCTCGAAGGGCGGATTGGGCAAACCCGCCGCCCCCGCGACAGCAGCGGCATTGTAAGTTCCATCGAAACCACCGGCGTAATCGCTCGCGATGATACTGCCATTGGTTTCATCCAGGCGATAATAGGCAAGCGGACGCAAGGCCAACACGGCGCTTTCGTAAGCGCTCGCAACGGCCCCCACCGTGAGAATTGCGGGCGCGCTGGTAACACTGCCGGAACCATTCGCAACGATGACCGAATAGTTGCCAACGTTGACTGCGCCTGCGTTAGTAATAGTCAGGGTCGCCGTGTTCGCACCCGAGATTCCATAACCATTGGTAACATTCACGCCATTGAACAGCCATTGATAGACCGGAGTGCCGCTCCCGCCGAGGGCGTTCACCGCGAGCTTGGCCGTGCCCCCGGAATAAACGCCCGTTGCTTGCGGCTGGAGCACAATGGAAGGAGCCAGGGGCGTTCCTGTGGCAGTCGTATAAAGATTGGCGATATCACTGGAGGCGAGAGCTCTGTTGAAAATCCCCACTTCGTCAATGTCACCCTTATAAGCTCTACCACCATTAGCGGTGCCAATATCGGTTCCGATATAGGTGGTGTAATTAAAGGTTTGCACAATGTGTGTATAGTAATTAACCGCGCAGCATACTGCGCCAGGAGCAGTCGATTGTGTATTGTAAACGTAGATCGTTGCCCGGGTTGGTTCGATGACCAGCGCGCAAAACGACCACATATACAATGGCACAGTTAGCGAAGGCACCCAGTGATAAGTGTTAACGTCATTGTGCCACGTATAGCCGATGTGCGTGCCACCACTAGTTCCGCAAGTAAGTCCGGCAGCCTCGGAGCTGCTGGGGCTGCGGCAATATACGATCCCTGCGCTGCCTGTCTCCGATGCGGTTGGATAAACCCAAGCGGTAATGGTCACACAATTTGTGTTGAGTTGCAGCGGGGGAACCGCCACTTCGGAATTGGCCACGGCTGATATCTGAACCGAGTCATTGGAGGCTTCAAAACCAGGAAAAGTTGGAGCTTCAGGTCCGGCCTGACCTTCGACGGCGGCGCTGCCGTAGGTGCCCGTGAAGCCGCCCCAAGTATCAAATGCGTATGTCGCACCGGAAGCCTCATTGAGGCGCCAGTAACCCACCGGGTTTAAACTGGTCATTGCGGCTTCGTAGGCGGTGCTGATACTGGGCGCCAAACTTAACATTGCATTACTACTGGTGGTTGAGCCGCCCTGATTCGCAACGATGACACTGTAGGAGCCGACATTCGTGGACTGAACGTTTTGGATATACAACGCTGACGTGGCAGATCCGGAGATGCTGCTACCATCAGACAACGGAGTGCCATTAAACAACCATCGGTAGGTTTGTGCTCCAAGACTAGCGCTCGTGACTGAAAATTTCGCCATTCTTCCTGCCAAAAGCAATTCGGGGACGGGTTGCACGCTGATGGTTGGCGGCGCCATGTTGGCGGAGTATCCCGCCTGGAAAAGCGCCTGCATCTGTTGAAAACTCAGAGAATTGGTAAAAATGGCGACTTCACCTATATCGCCATTAAAAGTGCCGCTCGAGTCAGCTGCATTGGCGTCATTGCCGATCTCCCATTGGTTGGAAACCGTATCCGGCGTATGAGGAATGGAATTCGTTGCGGCGTTAAATCCGTTCTGATTTAAAACATAAAGGACGGCGTTAGTTGGCGAAATGGCCACCGCGCACAGCGACCATACATTGGTCGGGATAGCCATGTTGGACGGCTCAAAATAATAGGTCTGGTTGTTGTTGTTATTCCACGTATAGTTCAATGATGGTGGGTTAAATACAGTTCCCAAGCCGGCACCGCTGCCGCCGATGCCGCTGCGGTCGAAAATAAGACCGCTGCGATAATTTTGTGTTCCGATGGGCTTGACCCAACAAGTAAAGGTAACGTTGCTCACGCCCAGAGAGCCGAATGGCGCTGCCGTCCACGAGCCCACTTGCGTGTTGTCACAGCCGACCGAGAGATTTGTCGTTTCAAAACCGAGGTAAGGCGGGTTCGGCAAGCCCGGCTGACCAACGAGCGCAGCCTGCTGATAAGTGCCATTGGCTCCGTTGATAAACTCATAGGCGATCGGACCCGCGATTTCATTGAGCCGATAGTATGCGATCGGGTTGTTGGACAAAACCATAGCTGCGTAGGTAGCGGCGGCGGGACGTGAAAGGACGGTCAAGGTCGCCGAACCACTTGGCACAGAACCGGAGCTATTGCTGACGATTACACTGTATGAGCCGCCGTTTGTGGCCACCACTCCAGCAATGGTCAATGTTGCCGTTTGGGATCCCGAGATTTGCCCGCCATCAGTTAGCACCGTCGTTCCATTCAAAATCCATTGGTAAGCCAGGGGTGCGGCGCTTGGGCAAACACCAACATTGAAAAAAACCTGATGGCCGGGATAAACCTGGAGAGATTCGGATGAAGGATCCACTGTAATAGTTGGAGCCTGCGCTATCGGCGTCAGCCCGATATCAAATGTCGCATCGTAGCCATGGCTGCTGCCAGTCACTGGAGCTCCACCCGAGGCAGACATTAGAATCAATTCACCGCCCGAATACGGATTAACACTGGCGTTACCCAAAGCGACAGATCCCTGACCGGATGGATCACGGCCAAAGACAAAAGCATATTGCGTATTGGGCAGAAGAGTCAGGCCGGAGGAAGCCAGCCCGTCCCACCGGACCCAATCGCCATCGACAAAGGAACCAGTAGCCTGAAAGCTTCCGATTCCATTGTAGATAAATCCGCTATAAACGAAAACGTATAGGTTATAGAGTTGAGACGTGGCGTAACCAGCACTATTGGTAAGTCCCGCTGTGTAAATGGCTATGCTGTTGAGGGTGTAGCCGGCGCAATTGCTGCCGGTGGTGAAAGTCTGTCCAGCCCAAAGGTCGTTCGCAGGACCGTTATCGGTGGTGTAATTGAGGCCGTCCGGCTGCACAGCCTCGCCATTGGTGCTCAATTGAAAAATGTCATAAGCACCAGGCGTTGGCGTGACTCCGGCACCAAGGTCGCTGATGGTCACTTGCCCTCTGGCATGGAAGGAAAAAACCAACGCGGCCAAGATCCAGACGGCGCGTAGTTTTTGGAAAAGGGTTGTCTTCATATTTGTTTTTTGTGTGCAGCTGGTGGGTTGTTTGATTCCTATTTGTTGTGGGCGCAAAATACTGTGCTCACTTCAGGATAGACTAAACGCTGCGACCGACGCTATCAACCTGCGTTTATATGTCTCCTAAGGGGACAAGTGGCACAGAATTATGCAATCGCCAGAAACAACCCGACCCGGGGTTTTATACTCGCGGTGCGGCTCGGCTTGGCAGCGCGAACCATGTGAAAAGTTTTGGCTTATCATCGTGCGCCTGAAAATAACGAGCCGCTAGCCCAGCGTCTGGCCACGGATGAAACGGGGCATGATCTTGCACTCCTCGATTCGCCCGGTGCCCCGGATCATGTTCATCACAAGGCGTGATGCGTTGGCGACAAACGCCTTTGGATTCTTCGAGTAGCGCGCCACCGTCGGGGTTATGGCCTCCAGATAGCACTCATCCTCGCATGCAATCAAAGCCACATCGTGGGGGATACGTGCCCCACTGCTTAACAAGTGCGTCATGACTGTGAGAAAGTGAGCCCCCCGCGATACCAGAAGAGCAGTGGGTGGCTGCGAGCGTGACATTAGGTTATCCACCCTCGCGCAAACGGCGGCAACTGTCCCATCATGCCTCATAACGTCGCCGTGAATCCCAGAGGTTCTTTTCTGCGCCGCCGCTTCTACAAAAGCGATTTCCGTGCGGATGTCGCCCGCGGTAACCGGCTTTGGTGTGATAAGCGTCAGGCGTTTGTGTCCTCGCGAAATCAACTGGTTGACTGCGTGCGGACACATTGCGTCATGGTCCATATCGACAGAGGAGAGTCTGATGCCTTCATAGCAAGAGCCCAGGACGACGCATGGCAATTCGCTAGTTCTAAACCAACGCTGGATAAGCGGGGTCGAGTGCAGCAATATCCAACCGGCGGGGTTCAGCGCTTTGGTCAGGTTTTCTAACCCAACGACGCCCTTAGCTCTGAAAAGAGCTTGGCTGGTCTGGGTTTCCAACTGGAACCCCGCCTCGGCTAGGTATGCGCGCAAGCGGTCGATCAAGTATACCAAAAATGGATCGAGAGATTCCAGTTCGGTTGGCATTAACATGACCACCCGTTCGCTCTGGCGTGCGGCGACTGCTGGCTTGCGCGAGACAATGCTTCGGCGCCGTCCACGTTCGCACTTAACGACTCCTTCCTGCTGTAGGCGGTCGAGAGCCGCCCGCAAAGTTTTGCGTCCCACGTGGAGTTGCGCGCACAAAGCGTGTTCGCCAGGCAGCCACCCGCCCCATCGCCCGCTCTGCATTTCGCCCAGCAACACCGACGCCGTTTGAGCGACGAGCGATATCCTTTGCGGTAAGGAATTCACGATTTTTTAAGGATCACTGTTTCCGGTCGGTCATCGGTTGCATAAGTATCTATTTGTGCTCGGCTGCTGTTTGACGAGGATTGTCAGTCAAGTGCCGGGAAAACACCACCACCTAATTTTAAGAACTCCCGCCGCTTGAGGCGGTTCATATGATCGTTTAAATAAACGTTATCTTCCCCGGCATCATCATCTGCGCCACCGTCAGGGGCATGTTTCACGAAATCTTGTATACAATCCACAGCATGAACTGCTTGCTCCACCAAGCTGCCGCCCAAGAGCCAGCAAAAATTCGACCAGTTGCGCAACTGCCATTCTAGGTCCGTCATAGCAACCGTGCGGTCGCTCGCCGGCGGCACCGGCTTTACCAGCCCCGTGTAATAGGTGCAGTAAATCATCCGCACGGCTCCGATATCCCTCGCGTGAATCCGAGGAAACAAAGCGCGCTCTGGCAGATTATATCGCCAGCAAAAACGCGTCACGAGCGCCAGGTTCTTCCGCTTCGCCTCGGCCACCGTCGCCTGCACCGAACGCACACCGGGCGCATCCGTTGCCATCGGCTGCTCGCAAAAAATATGTTTCCCCGCCATTATTAAACTAATCTCGGTTTCGGCAAATTGCGTTCAACGCCGTGCTCCTCCTCGGTATAGCCGTCCGCTTTGGCCTTCCATCCTAGCAGAAAAAGCATAGTGCCGATGGTAGAAATAATGAGCATTCCGATGAATCCTGCATTCCATCCGTGCTTTTCCACGAGCCAGCCCAAGCTCCAGCCGGATAGAATGGTGCTGGCATAACCGAAAAGCCCAGTCAATCCGATGGCGCTCGCTGCGGCGCGTTTGGTCGCTAGGTTGGCGGCGATTATGCCGACGAGTGCCTGCGGTCCATAGATAAAAAAGCCAGCGGCGCAAAGAAACAAGGTGTTCAGAGTCCGGGATTCGCCGGAGACTTTCCAGAATAGAAGGATCGACAGGCCGGCCAGCCCCATATAGAAGAAACAGGCGCGCATGCCGCGGCCACCAAAGACGTTGTCCGTCAGCCAGCCGCAGGACAACATGCCGACTAGGCCTGCCACCTCGAAGCCTGCGACCATCCAGCCCGCGTGAGCCAGTTCCACATGCTTGGCTTGGGTCAGCAATGTCGGCCCCCAATCGAGTATCGCGTAGCGCACCGTATAAACGGAGAAATTCGCCAGCGCAACCAGCCAGATGTATTTATTACTAAATACATGCCGTAACAAAATCTGTTTGAAATCGTCGCTCTGGTCTTCAGAGTTCCGCGACCGGGTGCCTTCCAGCTCCGGAAGTCCCACCGAGGGCGGGGTGTCAGCCAATTTGAACCAGAGGAAAATCGAGATGAGCAGGGCTATCGTCGCAGGAACGAAAAAGCAGAGCCGCCAGCTATGGATGACCAGATAACCGCACAGGACAACGATCAAACTCGCGCCAATAGAATGCGAGATGTTCCAGATCGACATCTTGGTGGCGAGCTGCTTTGGCGGAAACCAATGGGTCATGAGCCGCGCGCAGGGTGGAAATCCCATGCCTTGAAACCAGCCGTTCAGCATCCAAAATATTCCCAGTGCGAGCACCGTGGAACTCAAACCAAAGCAAATGTTCAACAACGCGGAGGCCACCAGACCAACGACCATGAACACGCGTGCATTGCAACGATCCGCAAAAAAGCCGTTCGCAAATTTTGCCACGCCGTAGATCACGCCGTGCAAAGTGAGAAACAAGCCCAGATTGGATTTGGAGATGCCCAGACTCGCTTCCATTACCGGCATGGCAATGCCGAGGTTCTTGCGAACAAAATAGAAGGTCGCGTAGCCGATGATCGTCGATAATAAAACCCGATTGCGCCAGAGCCGATAACCGGCCTGGATCTCGTCCGGCGCAGTTAGTTTTGCCAAGGCGGGCGGTGGCGGCGCGAAAATCCGCAGCATAGCCGGAAAGCGCGAGCCCTTGCTTTGGGCGGCAGCTGGGGCGGTGGCGGAGTCTATTAGCATTTAACAAATGGTCTTTATTTTTGTTTATTTAGCTGGTTCTGCTCAGGCGGGGTCACCTCTCGGCAACAAAACTATAACAAAGCCGACGCGTCAGAGTTGTGACGATTCAGATACATTTGCTTGCCATCAACGCCGGCAGATAAATTTCTGGCCGACGCCGGAAAAGAAGCCCCACTGCCTCCTTGATTAATGACGACCGAGTGCGGTTGCGCGGAGTCTGGCCAAAATCCGCGCGGCCCGAAAATCTCCTCCAAACACTGATCCAGCAATCCGGCACGCACAGCCAGGTCCAAAACCGTGAAACGGCGGCGAATGAAATATGCCTGCAAGAAACTTGCGCGCAACCGCTCCCGGGTGATGCCAATTTGTTCCGGTTCTGTCGGTGCCCCAGCCGCTTTGAGCATTCCCTTTAGGGTGTTGAAAGGAATGAGTTGGCGGTGCAACCGCTCTTTGAGTTGGGGCCAAGACTCACACAATCCCTGTAGTTGAACACGCAGGCTCTCTGGATCACAGGATTTCTCGGCGATCTCCTGAGCCGCCACCGCTCCCAACTCGCCAAAACCGAACATCTGACGGGCCTGTCGCACCCAGGCCGACTGGTCCGGCCAACTGCTGCAGAGATTTTCTACGTCCAGGTCTTCCAGTCTCTTTTTGAGCAAGCTGTCGTATAACGCGGTCACCGCCAGCGTGCCGATTCCGACTTTGAAGCCATGCGAAGGAGAGATGCCATTGTTCAGGTGGTGCTGCATGTCCCAGAGATGGCTGAATTGATGTTCCGCTCCGGAAGCGGAGCGGCTGGATTTCGTGGCTTGCATAGCAAACCCACATAAGATCAAGCCCTCGACCAGACGGGCAATCGTCTTCGGATCTGCCGCACCCACGCCCCGCGCGTCCCCCACCAATATGGAAAGTCGGCTCTGCACGATATTCCATGCTTCGGGAACAATCGCTTCTTCACCCAAAGCGTCAGCGACAATCCAATCGGCGCCAGCCGTTATTTTGGCGACCAGATCGGCGTAACCCCAAGCGTTCATGATCGCCGGCGCGGCGCAAAGAACATTCAGGTCCGCAACCACTGCGGCGGGGGCGGGGCATTGAAAGGTTTGTTTCGAACCCTGAAACGTGATCGAGGCACCGAATGCGGTATAGCCGTCCATCGAAGCGGCCGTGGCCACTGAAATGTATTGCCGCCCTGCACGATGGGAGGCAAGTTTGGTTAGGTCATTGATGGTCCCGGAGCCCACGGCAATAGGAATGGCCTTGTGCTTTTTCAAAGCCGTCTCCAGCGCCACCACAAATTCATGTTCCGCATACAGGCGCGGCGAGTGAAAAATGAAGGGCGGCAGCATCGGCTGTTGCGCGGCGCGGAATGACTCGGCAACCTTCTCCCCGCCAGCATGAAAAGTATTTTCGTCGGCGACAATTATCGCCGGCTGATTGCCGAATAGTTCGTGAAATATGCGCGCGGTTTCCCGCGTCGCATCGGGGCCGATTTTGAGGCTGCGCGTTTCAGACGCGGCACGGAGTGCCTCGTTCAGCGCAGATGGTTCTTTTACAATGATCATTTGAGTAAATTATGGGAGGCGGGCGGCTGCTGTTTCTGCATAGTAATCGCGCAGGACTTGCAAGGTCAATTCCTCAAGTTCGCCCGCACCCCGATGGCTTTGGATATCGAAGATTGTCACTGCCGCATGCCCGCTTGCGATCCAGCCGGCGTCCGTGAACAGAGGCGCGTGAGATTTGCCGGCCTCCATGTCTTGGGCCGGACCGTTTCCGGCGCAGATTCCCATCACGGCGGTGTTGCTAATTAGAGATTTCATTTTGATGCTTACGTTTCAAAGGGCCCCGGTTAGGTCAACGTGGCCAAGCTTGGCATGCGGCTTAATCATCGTCCTTGCTGGACTTGATCGCCCAGTCGGGATAGGACAGATAGGTGCCTTTTAAAGCGCGCCAAAGGATGCCATTGAAAACGTCTTCAGGACATTGGTCTTCCTTATCGAGCGGTAGCCGGGCGGAAACATATGCATCCCTCCGCAAGGCCGCATTTTTGATATGCTCCGGATTGGGGTTCATTTCATCCAACGGCACCTGGTTGGTGACAGTGTCATACGCGGCAAAGTCCGGGGAGTTGGTGAAGCAATCAAACATCGGTGTGGCCGTGGCATCCATTTGATTCATCGGCGGCAGGCCGAGAATCAATTCGATGGTGCGGAGCAGACTGGTTTGGTTATATTGCGTGTGAACCGTTGTGTGCCGTTTCGTGTAAGGGCTGATGACATAGGCTGTAGTGCGATAACCACTGACATGATCCCATCCGTCTTGCGGATCGTCTTCGATGGCGAAAATGGCGGTATTGGTCCAAAAGCTACTATGACTGATAGCAGCGACGATTTGACCGAACGCGAGATCATTGTCGGCCACCTGCGCTTCGGGTTTCGGTGCCCCGTATTTCGTTCCGGTAGTATGATCATTGGGCAACCAGAGGATCATCAGGTCGGGCAATTGCCCAGTCTTTTCAAACTCTTTGAAGTCCTTGATAAATTGGTCGGCACGACAAACGTCTGGCAACGATAGATCAAACCCAAGGTAATTGGATTCCACGCAGGGCATCAATTCCTCCAGACCCGCTTCGGCATAGTAGCCAATGGCATTGGACCCCAGGGTAAAATCACGATACGACTCGAGCCACCCGCTCTGCGGCTGGTGAGTTGCCGTCCAGAAGTGATGCGGGGTGGTGAACTCACCGAAGTCGCGCACGGATTTTCCATGATTAATCGCGTCACTCCAGATGAATCCCGCCGATGAATACGCCAGGGAATCATAGCCGCGGACTTCGCCACCCGCGCCGGGATAGCTCCTCGGCCAACCGGCGTATGAACGTTGAATATAATCATTGCCGAGGGCGCTATCAGTCCACTGATGCCCCTCCGCACTGAGGATTCCCGAACAGTAGGTGTTGTCCAGAAGCGCAAAATCGTGGACAAATTTATGCTGGTTGGGTGTTACCCGCTCGTTAAAAACGCAGAGATCCGCGTTACCATCGCCCTCTTTGACGTCACCCAGCACCTGATCGTAAGTGCGGTTCTCCTTGATGATGTATAGAATATGCTGGAACACACTCGGCTCACGGACGCGTTCGGGGACCGGTTGGGGTGGGCGATTTACGCGCGCCGGCAACTTCGCCCGCTCCAACAGCGGATAACGCAAATTACTGAGCGCTTGAAGAGTAAACTCTTTAAGTTGCCGCGACGACGGAAGCGGCACCAATGAGAGCGAGCCACAATATTGTCTGGTGTTGAAACCCTCGCCGATACCATAGCCTTTGGCGGCCGGCTCCATTTTGCGGGCCACGCTGATAATATTGGCAACGTCCAACTGGCGGCGACGCGCATCATAAACGACGGCCCCGGGAAACCACCCCACCGGCACGAGGCCGAGCAATTCAGATTTGCCGGGCTTGAATTGAAAGATGGCAACGGCATTCTGCGAGCCATTGCAGGCAAATAATTTGCCGCCAGTTTTGTCAAACGTCAGGGCGTTGGGTTGCGCTCCAAATGGATCACCGGGATTTTGGCGCGCGCCTATCGTTTCAATAATCTTGTCGGTTCGCGTGTCAATAACGCTCAGTGTGTCACTGCCCGCATTAGCGCACACAAGATACTTTCCATTGGGCGATACCGCGAGCGCGCACGCGTGGAGCCCTGTTAAAATCTCAAGTTTTGCCGCCCGCGCATCTGAACCGAGCTCAATGACGGAAACGGAACCTTCAATCGCGATTGACCGGGAATCCACCCGCACGAGGCCAGTGTTGCCGATCGGGCCGACCGGGTTATTGGCATCTGGACGACGGCCACCCCAGTTGCTGACATAGGCTTTCCGACCCACCAATTCGACCGCAAATGGCGCAACCCCCACATCCCATGTGCGCAGAACTTTTCCAGTTTCAGCCTCTATCTCAACAAGTCGGTTAGCCGCATTGCATGCCACATAGAGCAATTTGCCGTTGGGAGAAACCGCTAGGCCGGCGGGAATTTCCGCCTTTCGATCGGGCATATTTACCAAAGGCAAAGGGATCGAGAACAAGGGCCTGACACTTCCAGATTTTTCCACCGCAAAAACCTTGATGTCACCGTTGACGTTTGAAAGGTAGATCCGTTTACCATCGGGCGAGAAAACGAGGCCGGTGAAGCTGAGTTTATCCTGAGAATTCGCTTTGAGAACGCGTGCAGAGACGGCTTCGGGGGCTGCATTTATGGGGTTATTGGGCATGGCCACGATCTGGATGATATCCCCTCGGGTGGGATCGAGCACGAGCAATTCCCGTTTCAGTCCGGAGGTGACCAACAAGCGACCGTCGGGGCTTAGGGCAAGTGCATTAGGCCGCATCCCCGGCAGTTGGATGAGCGTTCCGGCCGGAGTTAGAAGCTGGTTGACGGGCGTTTCAAAACCATTGAGTTTCCAACCGACTGTCTCGGTGGTGGCCGCAAAGTCCGTCGAGGCATCTGCGGCTCGTGCGACATGGAGTATGCTAAAAACCGTCAGTATAAATGCCATCTGTCTCAAGGATCGGAAAAACGGCTCAGCAGAAAGCGCGTCGGACGGGTTTGCCCGCTGAAGGCAGACTCCAGTTCCATTGCCGCCAGAAGCCGGTTTCAGCTTTCGCGCCAATTTGTCAGAGCAACGCTCTGGCAAACAAAGTTCCAGCGAAGCGGACACGTTAACCAATTTGTTAAGGAATGGCGATGTCGAGGTTCCTGACGCGCACTCATCAGGCTTGTTCCAATAATTTGCACGTTGTTCCATGGCGTGCCAAAGGGCAAATTCGGCCCATTTTGGTTGTAGTAACTGATACGTATCCGGCTGAAAAGCGTCTTTCATGCGTGCTTGTTTAGTATACACTTAATGTAAATATAGCCGCTTCCAAAAAAGGCCGGTCATGGCACCTCGGAGGATAACACTTGGACGATGAGGGCCGAAGCAGTATTTCTCGTATGATAGACCCGTTGCGTTGCTTTTTGAAAATCTTCCGGCCCTGCGGTGGCGATGTTTACAAAGGTTTGCGGATTGCGATCCACAAGCGGAAACCATGAACTTTGCACCTGGATCATCACGCGGTGACCGCGTCGAAACGTGTGACACACATCCGCCATGGTGAATTCTACCTTGGTTACTTCGCCCGGCACGCTCGCTTCAGGTTTTTCAAAGCTGTTACGAAATCGCGCCCGCATGACATCTCCGCGCACAAGCTGTTGGTAGCCGCCCATGACCAAGTTAGCGGGATTTGGCTCCGGATTGGGAAAGTCGGGGTCATAAACGTCGATCAGTTTTACAATCCAATCTGCATCAGTGCCCGTGGTTGAAACGTGTAGCACCGCTTTAATTGGTCCAGCAAACGTCAGGTCTTCCTTCAGGGGTTCAGTGTTAAAAACGAGCACATCGGGACGTGATGAGGCGAAGCGCTGGTCTTGCACGGGATAACTTCTCGGATAACTGGTTGTTACTTCCAGCGTGAATGGCACTGGCTTAGCCGGATCACTCACGTATTCGTCAAAAGCGGACCCGCCGGCTATTGGCGGCGTAAAAGAGAGTCTGCCACCGGGTTGGAAGAAAAGTGTTTGCTCCCTTACTCGGCGCGGCGGCCAGGTGTCGAAACTACGCCACTGGTTGAGGCCAGTTTGGAAAACATAAGCTCCGGGAAGCGGATTATTGGTATCGCTTTTCAAATATCGACGAAAGAAGGGCAGTTCGATATGGGCCCGATAAAACTCGGCGGTCTTCGCGTGAAATGAAATATTACCGAGTTTGTCCCCCGCTTGGCGCGTCCAGTCGCCGTGCGGCCATGGTCCCATCACCAGCAGATTGGTAAGGCCGGGATTCTGTCGCTGCGTCCAACGATACGTCTCCAGCGTTCCGAAGAGGTCTTCGCCGTCAAACCAGCCTCCGACGTTCAGCACCGCGCAGTGAATGTTTTTTAAATGGGGACGAATATTCCGCGCCTGCCAGAAGCTGTCGTAGTTGGGATGGGCCAGGAACTCGGTCCACATCGGAATCGCACCTTTGAAAAGCACAGTGTCAGAGTTTCCGAGCGGTCCCATGCGCAGGAAAAAGTCGTAACCATCGGGATTGTTAAAAATAAAATGCCTGCCGCCATCATGCAAAGGGTCGTCGGATTTCTGCTCCATCCCGTAGATGAAACCCAAACTTTGTGAGAGGAATAAAGCGCCATTGTGGTGCAAATCATCGCCCATGAACCAGTCGGAAACCGGCGCTTGCGGGGACGCCGCCTTGAGGGCTGGATGCGAGTCAATCATCGCCATTGAGGTGTAGAATCCGGGATAGGAAATGCCAATCATGCCGACTTTACCGTTGTTATTCGGCACATGTTTCACCAACCAGTCGATGGTGTCCCAAGCATCGGAACTTTCGTCCGTGTCCTTCGGTCCTTTGTTCGGGTTGAACGGGCGCACCTGAACATATTCGCCTTCCGACGCGTAGCGCCCGCGAACATCCTGCATGACAAGAATAAACTTGTCGCGGGCCAGCATAGCGAACGTGCCGCTGAAGTCATTGTAGTTGTCCACCCCATAGGGCTTCACCGCATAAGGCGTGCGCGTGAGAATTATGGGCCATGCCTGCGAATCATCTTTAGGCACATAGACTCGGGTGAACAGCCGGATGCCATCCCGCATCGGAATCCGGTATTCGTATTTCGCATAATGTTCGGCCACCCATGAAGCGTCGGTGTCGGCATAAATCTCTTCGGCCGCCAACAGGGTGCCACTGTCGTTCAGCAGCAAAACAATCAGGCCGAGAAGTATTCTAGAAAAGTTATTCATCGCGCGGAGCAGGCAGCCGGCCGGTTTAATTTCTCCGGTTGGGTGGATTGGCCCGGATCTGTTCAAGGGCCGCTTTGGCCCCCGGCTCCCCCGCCTGCAGGGCCTTGGTTAACCGCTGGTTTAAAGCGGTGGAAGCGGCGTCCACCGCCTGCCTTTGGTCCGGCGTCAGAGGCTGGCGCAGGAGCGCATAGTATTTGGCCAGGGCAGCGGCGTAATTATCGGCATG
>CAJAQO010000072.1 GCA_903944085.1 uncultured Verrucomicrobia subdivision 3 bacterium | reverse complement strand
GAAAATGCGCTGGGCCATAATTTGCAACTGGTGCTCACCGAGCAGCCGTCGTCTGCGCAGGAAATTTTGGCGGAACTCAACACGAATAAATCCGGTCGTGCCAGTGTGGCCGCGCTCGCCATCCATCAGTATGAGGATGAGAAGCAGCTTTCGTTTGCCGGCGAAATGGCTCCGGGCGAAAAGAGCGAGGCGGCGCAGGCCGGCTTGCAGAGCGGCCAGATTGTCCATGCGATGAGCGTCATTCACGCCGAGCCGCAGGTGGAAGCGCTTTTGAAATCGCTGCTCGGCCGCACGTTCATCGCGTCCGACCTCGGCACCGCCACGGCGCAGATCCAGAACGGCCACGCGGGCTGCGATTTCGTCACGATGGGCGGCGAACTCCTGAACCGTCATGGCATTTACACCGGCGGTTATCTGAACAAGGGCAGCAACGGCAAGGCCCCCAGCTCGATTCTCGGACGTAAAAATCAGATCACCGAACTGCAAGCCGAGTTGGCCGAACTGCAAAAGCTCGTCGAGGACGCGAGCCGCAAGCGCGGTGAATTGTTGAACGAGCAGACGGAACTGCAAGCCTCGTTGCAACAGGCGCAGACCGAGTTGCGCGTGCAGGAAGTCGCCATCGCCACGCGCGAAGGCGAGTTCAAGGCGCTCCAGAATTCCAACCGCCTCCTGCACCAAAAAATTGAGACCGTGATGTTCGAGGTGCAGAATCTTGCCGCCCAGGAACAGGAAGGTTTGCAGAAGCGCGAGGCGCTCGCCGCCCGGTTGAATGAACTCGAAGCCCGCGAACGCGCCGGTCAGGAATCGGTCGCCACGCTCACCGTTGATTTGGAAAACCTCCGCGCTGCGCGCGATGCCGCCAACGCCGCGCTGACCGAGAGCAAGGTCGCCCTCGCGTCGGACGAGCAGCTCGCGTCGTCGTTCAAGCTCCAGCTCACCTCGCTCGAACAGCGCATTCGCGAGCTCACCCAGATTGTCGAGCTGCGCAAGAACGAGTGTTCCTCCTTCATCGCCAAGCAGGAACAGGCGCAGACCGAGATTCAGGAATCGCGCGGTGAGATTGAACGGCTGCAGCACGAGCGCGAACTGGTCAGCGCCCAGACGGCGGAGCTGATTGGCCGGAAGAATTCACAGGACGGCGAAATTTCAGCGCGCGAAGAAAATTTGCGTTCGCAGCGCGCCCGGTTGACCGAGTTGCAGAACTCGCGCGGCGCGGTGGAAATCGAGTTGGCGCAGAAAAACATGTCGGTGCAGAACCTGCGTGAAAAGGTGCAGCAGAAATATCACCTGAACCTCGATGACATCCGCAGCGAGTGCATCACCATCACCTACGCGGACGAAGGTCCGGCGAAAGTCGAGACGCTGACGCCGGAAGAAATGGCTGCAGCCGGCGTAGCGACGGACTGGAATTCGGTGCGGCAGCAGGTGGAAGCCTTGCAGCAGAAGATTGATGAGATGGGACCGGTCAATCTCGTCGCCATCGAGGAATACGAAGAAACCGAGCAGCGCCATCAATTCCTCACCACGCAGCACGACGACTTGGTCCATGCGAAAATTCAACTGCTCGAAGTCATTAACCGCATTAATACACAAACGCGCCAGATGTTCGTGGAGACGTTTGAAAAAATCCGCGACAATTTCCGCGCGATGTTCGTGGACGTCTTCGGCGGCGGCAAAGCGGACCTGATTTTGTCTGACGAAAATGACGTGCTGGAAAGCGGCATTGAAATCGTGGCCCGCCCGCCCGGCAAACAGTTGCAGAGCATCTCCCTGCTGTCCGGCGGCGAACAGACGATGGTCGCCGTCTCGCTGCTGTTCTCGATTTATCAGGTCAAGCCCAGTCCGTTCTGCGTGCTGGATGAGTTGGACGCGCCGCTGGACGAGTCGAACGTCGTGCGCTTCGTCAAGTTGCTGGAGCGGTTCATCGCGCACTCGCAGTTCATCATCATCACGCACAACAAGCGCACCATCGGCATGGCGGATGTGCTTTACGGCGTGACGATGCAGGAACACGGCATCAGCAAGATCGTCAGCGTGAAATTCCACAAGGCGGAGGAAACGCCGGTGCTGTCCGAAGCGGCGGTAGTCACGGCCTAACCCTTGTTGCGCGAGAAAAATTCTCCCGCAAACTGGATTTGGGACGCCGCACGAATTTTACGGTGTGGGAAAATTATTGTTGGTGTGCGTGGCAGCGGACGTTTGACTCGATGCGGACTTTGCCGGAACCGTCCAGGCGAGAATTTGTCCGTCCGCCGTGAGCCGGCGGGCGAGTTTTGAGTAATTAACTTGCTGCACCGGAGCTTGCTCATCAATGGCCTGCGCGGCGGCGGTGGCGGCGGTTTGCGCGGCCATCATGAAAACCGGTTCCATGCGCGTGGAACCGAAGGCAATGTGGCTGGCGGAAATCGCGAACGGCACCAGAAGATTTTTGCATTCACCCTGGCGCGGGATAATTGAGCGGTAAGAAATCGGATATGGTTCGGGCACTTTCACCTGCACATCACCTTCGTTGCGCACAAAACCGTTCTGAACCACGCGCTGGCAGTTGTGCGAATCCATGTTGTAAGAGCCGAGACAAATGGAATCAGCGGCGAGGCGCCGGCCCTCGCAATCGGCCTGTGTCATGACATAGTCGCTGACCATGCGCCGGGCTTCACGCACATAGATTTGCGAAGAGTAACCGCCGGTCTCTGGCCATTCGTCTTTGCACGGTCCCCAACTTGACATCTCATCGCGCAAATTTTTTGGCGAACGCTGACTGGTTGCGAGGTAGTGAACCAGTCCCTGAATATACTCGAGATGTTGGCGCGCCATTAACTCGCGCGCGGCCGAAGAGTTGGTGGGATACGTCCAGTCTTCGCCGATAAAATCGGTGGAAAACGGACCGTTGTTGTTCATATCCGTCTTGCCATTCGGCATCGGCGTGATGTTGAAAAAGGACTGGATCGTCAATTTTGCACCCGCCGCGGTTGATGCGTCCAGCAGGCGTCCCAGCAATTCAAACTGCTGCGGATCATAGCTGGCAGGAACTAAATTCGGCAGCCGGTTGGTCGGGTTTCGGGTGAAGCACAGGCGGAAGTTGAAGGCTTGGATTCGTTGATCGCCGTCGCCGGGAATGCCGCCGTCGCCCGGCTGAATAAACGGCAGCAAACCACTGGCGGGTTTTCCCGGCACGAGATAGGGATCAAGGTTTAAAGCGAACTGATGTTTTGGCGTGCTGGCGCGAATGCCGTTCAACGATTCGCCATAGACATTCGTGCCTTCACGGCCAAAGGTAAAACTGACTCCGGCCATCGCCAGAAGGTCACCTTCGTAAGTCGCATCAACAAACATTTTTGCGCGATAGATTGTGCCATCTTCCATCGCAATTTCCGTGAGCTGCTGCTGACCGTCTTTTTTAACGGCGGCAAGTCGTTGGTTAAAGCGCGGTTTGACGCCGGTTTCGGCAAGCCAGTCTTGATAAATTTGGGAAGCAACGTGCGGCTCGAAAACGAATCGCTCCGGCTGGCCGTAATGTTTGCCGATGCGCCGATAAAATTCCCGCGCTGTGCCGCCAATCGAATCCTTGTTGCCAACATCCGTCGCGCCGAGACCGCCAGAAGTCAGTCCGCCGAGTTGCGTGTCGAAAACGGCGAGGGCCACCGTCTTGCCCATTCGGCTGGCTTGGACTGCGGCGACCACGCCGCCGGAAGTTCCACCGTAAACGCAAATATCGCTGACGACCACCGCCGCGCGGCCAACCGAAGTCGCCAATAACAAACCGGCAAAGCCAAGGGTAAAGAACGAAAAGCGAAGGAGCGCAAAAGTGCCTCGTGCGCGTTGGCAGTCTTGGTGATCCGTTTTCCTGAGGGTGTTCATTTTTATGATTTTTACCCGAATATTCGCTCGTGCCAATACAATTGCTCGTAGGCGACATCCGGCGTGTCGCTTTGGTGCCGCGTTAATGGCGAGTTGAATATTGCCAAATTGACCGCTTAAATTGTGCCGGCAGTCGAATTGACAATTCAGGCGACTCGTGCTCGAATAGTTGTAGGCGGAAAAAACCTTGCTGGCCACGCCCGGGTCTGGTTCCCCGAAAACCAGAACTTTTATAAAACAGATATGAAATCCATTCGCTGGTTGATTCCGGGGGCGGTGCTGATTGGCGCGAACCTCCACGCCCAATCCACCATCATCGCCGGCGATTTGCAGAACTCGTTCGACGCCATCGGTTCGCTTCCCCCCGCCTATGGCTGGGCGCAACAATTCACGATTGCCAGTGGCGTTTGGAGTGTCGCCGCCGCCGAGGTGTATGTCGGCAACCAGTTTCCGAGCCTGCCGGCGGTGCCGGTTGTTCAAATTCGAAATGCCGCCGCCGGCAACATTCCCGGTGCCAGCATTCTTGGCAGCTTCACAATGAACCCCAACAATATTCCGGCCTGGGCCATGGGCGTCAATCAAATGGCTGCGGTATCGGCCCCGGCGGATGCTGGCGTCGGACTTGGACCGGGAACTTACTGGCTGTGCCTGATGAACTTCGCGTTGCCGGGCAGCCAGGGAGAAATCAACGTGGGCTTTGCCGACGCCGGCACCATGCAGCAGTCGGGCACGACCGGCAACCTCATCAACGTCGGCAATCTCGCGACGTGGAATGCTCAAAACTTCAGCAGTTACACTCCTGAAATCGCCAACCAAACTCTGCTGGTGCAACTCGACGGTCAACTTGTCCCTGAACCTTCCACTTTGAATTTGATCGGGCTCGCTGCTTTCAGTCTGCTCGCCTTTCGCTACAGCTATCAATTATCGTCCACGTCAAGATCACGGGGAATCTGATACGGTTGTTGCAACTCACCACTGACTGATTTTCGCCTTTGTTTCCAAGCAGATTGCCGATGGCGTGGTGTTGCTTTGAGCCAAAACATCCGCAGGTTTTCTCTGTTCGATTCTGCCGATGCCCAATTTCGCCCGCGCTTAAATTTTCATTGCTTCACCAGACAAAACCGTTATCTCTGGCACGGATTGCCAAAACCTAACCGCCCGCGTGAGCACCATAAAATTAACTGGATTAAGCCTGTTGTTGGTGGAGGACGAACCCCTCCTGCGCCGCCAACTCGCCGCGCAGTTGGAGCGGCAGGGTGCCGACGTCACCACCGCTGATTCGCTCGCCATGGCCCGGCAAAGCTTGCGCGACGGCCAGTTTGATTTTGCCTTGCTCGACGTGAATTTGCCTGACGGCCTTGGCCCTGATCTGCTGCGCGCCAAAGCGTTTCCCGAGGCGACGGCGGTCATTGTGATGACGGCGCAAGGCGGCGTGGCCGGTGCCGTGGAAGCCATGCGGCTGGGGGCCGTGGATTATCTCACCAAGCCATTTGACCCGGAGGAATTGCCGCTGGTCATCGCCCGCGCCCGGCAGATGCGCAGCCGCGTCCGCTTGGAAGAACAAAAGTCCGGCGACACCGCGCAGGCGGCGCGGGTTTTTGTTTTTGGCCGCGCGCTTGCGAATGTCGAAACGCAGCTTGAAAAAATTATTCAGGCGGACACGCGGATGCAGACGCAATTGCCGCCGGTGCTGATTCAAGGCGAAACCGGCACGGGCAAAACCACCGTCGCCCGCTGGCTGCATCAGCGCGGGCCGCGCGCCGCCCAGCCGTTTGTGGAAGTGAATTGTTCCGCGCTGCCGGACACGCTGGCCGAATCCGAATTGTTCGGCCACGAACGCGGCGCGTTCACCGACGCGCGCACGGCGCGCATCGGGCTGTTTGAAGCAGCCAGCGGCGGCACGCTGTTTCTCGACGAGCTGCCCAGCCTGTCGCCGGCGCTGCAGGCGAAGGTGTTGAAGGCGATTGAAGACAACCGCATCCGCCGGCTCGGTGGCTCGCGCGAAATCACCGTGGACGCGCGAGTCGTCGCCGCGACCAATCGCGATTTGAAGGAACTCATCGCCGCCGGCCAGTTCCGCGAAGATTTGTATCACCGGCTGGATTTGTATCGGCTTCAAATTCCGCCGTTGCGTGAGCGCGGCGAAGACATCGTGATGCTGGCGGAAGTGCTGCTCGGCCAGTTGTGCAAAAAACATCGCCTGCCCGCGAAACGGCTTTCCGCTTCGGGCAAACCACGGCTGCGCGCCTGCCGCTGGCCCGGCAACGTCCGCGAACTGGAGCACGAACTGGAGCGCGCCATCGTGTTTGAAGGCGGCGCGGAATTGAATCTCGAACAATTGCCGACGCCAATTGATCCGAACAAAAATGCGGCGCACGCAGAATGGTTGAATCCCGACTTCCGTTTTCCACCGGAAGGTTTTGTGCTGGACGAGGCGCTGGCGGTGTTGATCGGTCGGGCGTTGCAGCAGACCGGCAACAATGTTTCGGCGGCGGCGCGGCTGCTGGGCGTGTCACGGGATTTTCTGCGCTACCGGCTGGGCGGGAGCAAATCGGATTCAGCGGCTGGGGAATAATCCCCAAGGTGTCGGCGGAACAACTCGGAAAATTGGGTGTGTTCACCCAGCCCGCTGCGGTCAGAATCTTCCCGGCCAACCGCGATTAAATAAATTTGCCAATGTTTCCAATGGTTTTATCCGGTTCAATCCGGCCTGGCACGATCGTTGCTAAATGAAAACCAGGAAGAGCCGGCCGAAGCTGGCTCTGAAGAAAACAAATAGAAATTAAAATTATGAAAACAATTCGTTACCTGATTCTGACGGGAATAACCATGGCGAGCCTCTGCGGTCCGCGCGCGGTTTTCGCGGATACCACGGGCACGGCTCCGGTGGTCGTGGCTCCTAATAGCGGAGATCTTGCCGGGGTGCCGGCGGACATTAAAACCTTGATCAAAGATTTTGCGGCCACGCGCGACATCTATCTGGCGCAGCAAGATCTGTTGCTGGCCCAACTCAAAACGGCGACCACCAAGGCGGAGCGCGAAGCCATCCGCGACCAGTTGCAAGGCAATCGCCAGGCTTTTCTGGCGGAACTGAAAACCTTCCGCACCCAGTTGAAGGATGACTTGGTGGCGTTGAAAGGCAAGATCAGCCACGCCGAATTCCTGCGGATCATTGACGCGGCCCATGATGCGGCCACGGAAGGCGGTTACCATCATCATCCGGGTCATTGAGGATCAACCAATAATTTGCTCAACGAACCGACTTGTCAGCACTCCAGTCTGGCGGCCCTCGCGGGCGGCCAGACTTTTTGCGCCTCGGTGCGGCGGGCTTTGGGATGCGGCTTGGCAAGCGTCGCAATTTTTTCCTCGGTGCTGGTCTGCGGTCGCGAGGCGGAAACCTCGCTGTCGGAAACCAACTTGATTCCCGCCGACACGCGGCTCTGGACGGAATCCATGCTCTGGGATGAGCAGCTCACCGTTGAATCCGGTTTGGGCTACAAGGACAATGTTTTGTTGAGCGCTTTTAATCCGCACGGCAGCGCTTTTTGCATCAACGGCTTGGATTTGATGGTCATGCGATTGCCGATGGATGGTTGGAAAATTGTAGTGGCTGTCGTCGGCGATGACATCCGCTATTGGCACAATGTTGGCGCGGATCGGGAGGATTTATTTGTCGGCAGCCTCCAAATTGAACGGGAACTGTCGCACGGCTGGCAGGCGGGTTTGGAGGCGCGCGGTCTGTATGAAGACCAGGTGCTCGACATCACCACCAGCCAAGGCACGCCGACCACCGCGCTGGTGGAGGGTTATGGCCTCACCGCACAGCCTTCAGTGCGCAAAGAGCTCATCGCCGGATGGTGGCTGAAATTAGAGGTTCCCGTGACCCGCTGGCTGTTGGCCGCACCGCTGGACGATTTCTGGGAGTTCGGGCCGGTTGTCACGGCGGGACATGATTTTGGCAGGCGTGCTGATGTCACCGTGAGCTACGGAGCCACCGATCAAATTCATGACGAATGGTTGGCGGTGGATGCGTTTGGGGTTCAGCCGCTGCCGCAACACCTGGAAATTTTTCAGCAGCAGATGGAACTGGCTTGGCATCAATACTGGGACGCGCACCGGCGCTGGCATTCGGGTTCGCGCCTGATTTTTGCCGATCGGAAAGACAATGGCAGCGGCTATTTCAATTATTATGAATATCAGGCCATCGAAGACTTGAGCTGGCAAACGGACGACTGGCAGATCAAGGGCAGCGCGCAAATCGCCTACGAAGATTATCCCATTCAATCCACGGCTCCCAATAATCATAGTTCGCAAACGCTTTACCGGAATTTGTGGAGCCTGTCGCTCGAAACGGAACGCCGGATTTTCAAGGGATTAAAGGGCTTTGCAAAATGCGAATATCAGCGGGCCATTTCCAACGAAGCCGGCGGTGCCGGCGACTACCACGCCGCCACCGTGACCGGCGGCCTGCGCTATGAATTTTAATCTGGTGACGCGCAACTATGCCACCGACCTGGTTTGAAATAGATTATACAATCAACTTATGAGTGTTGCCGCTGCAATGGAATCGCCGGTTCAGCGCCCGCGTTGGGCGTCCGTTCTCGTCATCGGCCTGGCGCTGGCGGTGCTGGGCGGCACGCTGGCGTGGTCGGCGTTTGATCTGCGCTCCCGCATCCGTTTGCAAATGGTTCAGCGCGATGGCGAGATTCTTGACGCCGTCACTCTCATGCAACATCTCAACGATCAGGCTGCCGGCGAGACGCTGGCCACTTTGGCTGATCCCGGCGAACAATTTCAACTCGCCCTCAAAGTTTCCAAACTGCGCAATGTGCTCGGCGTGCGGCTCTACGCCGGCGACGGAAAATTTGTCAACGCCTTTCCCGCCTACATCACCGAGACCGTGCTGCCCGTCACCGATTTGACGCAACTGCAAACACTCCAGCCGGTCAGCCATTTTTCCGCGCACGCCCGGATGGAAGAACAGGATTTGCTGGCGGAAACCAACAGCCCCACCACGTCGCTGACTTTGGTGGAAGTGCCGCTCCGCACTGAGAATCAAAAACAGCTCGCCGGCGTGATTCAATTTCTCATGGACGGCAGCAGCCTCGCCCGGCAATATGCCGAGCTGGACCGGAATCTGGCGCTGCGGTTTTCCGTCGCGTTTCTGGTCGGAGCCAGCGTTTTAGCCGGCGGACTTGGCTGGGCAATGCGTCGCGTTCAGACCGCCAGCCAGCTGTTGGCCGAGCGCACGCAGAACTTGCTCGAAGCTAATCGCGAACTGGCTTTGTCCGCGCGAATGTCCGCCGTCGGCGCCGTCACGGCACATCTGATCCACGGCTTGAAAAATCCCTTGAGCGGCTTGGCCAATTTTGTTTCCAGCCAGCGCGGCGGCGGTGACAACGGCAGTAATCCCGATTGGCAGACGGCGTTCAGCACCACGCAGCGGATGCAGGAAATGATCAACCGCGTGGTTCGCGTTTTGCAGGAGCAGCAAAGCGGCGTGGAATATGAAATTACCGCCGGCGAATTGGTCGGGCTGCTGGCCCAAAAAGGCCGCCCGTCCGCCGCCGCCGCCAACGTGCGGTTTGAAACCAGTTGCGACGCGGACGAAACACTTTCCAATCGCGAGGCGGATTTGATTTTGCTGGTGCTGGAAAACCTGGTGCAAAACGGCATCGAAGCCACGCCGGCCGGCAAGCTGGTCCGGTTGAACGCCGTCAACAGCCGCGACGGATTGGTGTTTGAAGTGCTTGACCAAGGCTACGGACTGCCGGCCACTGTGGCGGCGCATTTGTTCACGCCCTGCACTTCCACCAAAAAAGGCGGCGGCGGCATCGGCTTGGCCATCAGCAAACAACTGGCCCAACATCTTGGCGCCACCGTGGAACTCGTGAGTAGTTCCACCGCCGGCTGCGTGTTCCGCTTGACGGTGCCAGTTGAAAAACGCCGGACGAAAACAGGCTCGGGCCACGACATTTTAGCCACGAGGCATTAGACTAATCCTATGAAGCATGGAACCTGGCCGGTCATCGTTTTGACCGGAGTGCTGGCAACTCAATTGTTTGCCCAGAGTCTTTCGTGGAACTGGTGCAATCCGCAACCGCACGGCAATGACATTGTGGGTCTGGCGTGGAATGGAACTTTAGGGGTGCAGGTTTGCGAACTGGGGCGGGTCTATACCAGTCCCAATCTTATTGACTGGTTTCCACAAAACAGCCATCTGACGAATGACCTTCAGGCGGTCACTTTTTTTGGCAGTCGCATCATCATTACCGGAGCCAACGGCGCCATAGCTTATTCGGATGACGGTGTGAATTTCACCAACTGCTCGGTGAACAGCGGTGGCAACTGGCTCGTGTCCGTGGCCGCGTCGCCCAAGCTGGTGGTGGCGGTGGGCGACAACGGAGCGGTTTACACCAGCACCAATGGTGCAAACTGGCAATTGCAAAACGCGCCGCAAAATTTGGGGGATTCCTGGCTGACCAGTGTGGCCTATGGCAATGGCGTTTTCGTGACCACGGGTGACACGGGCGGGTCCGGCGGGATAAGTTACATTGCCAACAGCGGTGACGGCATTCATTGGACGAATCAATCTGCCAATTTGTCCGCCGCCGATGGCAATTTGGAGGCGGTGGCTTGGATCAACTCATCGGGCTCCAGCGCGGTTTATCCTTACACCGGATTTTGGGCCGTCAGTGACGCCGGCGATGCGTTTTACAGCACGAACAATGGCGTCGCTTGGAATCAATTCAGCTTTTTGAATCCGTCCACCAATGTGCTTTATACCATTGCCGCCGATAGCACGACCGCCCTGCTGGCGGGCGATTCCGAAGTGCGGCTGGGTTCCGTGATTTCGAGTCATATTGCCTGGCCCGAACAAATTGGCGCGGCGCTCACCACCGTGCCAGCGTGGACTTACTTTGCCGCCGTATCCGAAACCAATGGTGTCTATGAACTGGCCGGCTATGATGGCCAGTTGGTGCAGAGCTACCTGACTAATGGCACTTACAATTGGAGCACGCCCTATTATTCGGCGCGCGACTGGCTGTTTCAGGTCACGCTGGCCGGTGGCCTCTATGTTGCGGTGGGGGACAATGTGCGCATCATGACCAGCGATAACGGCGCGGATTGGACAGTCGAAGAAGTGCCGCTTACCAATTCGGTGAATCTGTCCAACACCGCCTTCCTCTGCGTCGGTGGCACGACCAATCTGCTGGTGGCGGCCGGCAGCCAGGGCAGTCTCGCCGTCAGCCCCAATACCCTGATTCCGGTGGTGCAGACCAACAATGCCGGCGGTTTGTTCACCAATAATGCCAGCGCGCTGGGGGTGGTCTGGTATTCCCTGACGGTCCCGGCGGGAACCACCAACGACCTGTCCGGCGTTTGCACCTTCAGCAATAAATTTTTTCTGGCTGGCGGCAATGGCAGCATTCTGACCCTGAACTTCACCAACTGGGCCACTTTAAATTCCAGCAACGTGAACGCGCTGCTGGGCGGCCATAATTGGATCACTAATAATTCAACCGTTGCCAGCGACCTCGCCAGCATCACGGTCTTTACGAATTCGGTCCTGACCAACGGCCTCCTGGTGGCTTGCGGCGATCAGGGGAAAATCCTCACCAGCGCCAACGGCACGAACTGGACAAGTGTTGCCAGCGGCGTGAACACCGGACTTTTGCGTGTGCGTTGCTTGAATGGCCGGCTGCTGGTGGTCGGTGAAAACGGCACCTTGCTGACCAGCACCAATGGCACGCAATGGACGAAGCTTTCCAGCGGCGTCACCAACTGGCTGAATGACGCCATCTTGGTAAGCAACTCCTGTTATGTTGTGGGCAACCAGGGAACGGTTCTGGCCAGCACCAATTTCATCAACTGGACCAACCTCGGCACCATCACCACCAAATCGCTTGACGGAGCCGCCACGCAGAACGGCCAACTCGTGGTGGTTGGTTTTGAAGGCACGATTCTGCGCAGCCAAATTGTGCCGGTCACCACCCCGGTCAAGTTTACCGAGTATTCGCAATCGTCCGGCTACAATATTTTCACGGTGGCTGGAACCGTGGACCAACAGTTTACTTTGGATTCCAGCACTAATCTGCTGAATTGGTTGACCGGCCCGGTTTTGGATTTAATTTACGGCGATGGCACGCTTATCTTCTACCAAAACCTGCCAGTTAATTCGCCGTCCCAGCAATACTATCGCTGCACTTTGAAGTAACGTGGCTTGCTGGTTTGGGCCGATTAGGTTGATTTCAAACCAACCTCAAGAAAATCGGCGTTATCCTTAACGGACGACGCCGATGATAATTAATTTATCAAGGGATCAGAATTTTCCCCGAACAATTATGCCGATGCCGCCGCTGTGCCCTCGGTGGCGGTTTTCTGGTTGAACAACAATTTGTCCTTGTCTGCGGTGACCTGGATCAGCTCGCCTTCGTGCAGCACGCCTTTGAGAATTTCCTCGGCCAGCGGATCTTCGAAGAAACGCTCGACGGCCCGGCGCATCGGGCGCGCGCCGTATTGCGGATCGTAGCCTTTTTCGACGAGAAATTCCTTCGCTTTTTCGTCCAGTTCCAGCTTGAGATTTTTCTTTCGCAGGCGTTCCAAAACCTTCTCCACTTCCAGGCTCAAAATCTGGATGAGGTCGGGCTTGGTGAACGAGCGGAAAACGATCAGATCGTCGAGCCGGTTCAAAAATTCCGGGCGGAACATTTTTTTGGCCTCTTCCAAAACGCGTTCACGGGCGCGCTCGTAGGTGCTTTCGTCGGTGATCGGCGCGAAGCCGAGGGTGGACGATTTCTTGAGCGTGTCCGAACCGACATTCGAGGTCATCAAAATAATCGTGTTGCGGAAATTCACGACGCGGCCGAGGCTGTCGGTCAATTTGCCTTCCTCAAGGATTTGCAACAGCATGTTCCAAACGTCGGGGTGCGCCTTTTCAATTTCGTCGAACAGCACGACGGAATACGGATTGCGCCGCACTTTCTCCGTGAGCTGTCCGCCTTCCTCGTAGCCGACGTAACCGGGCGGCGAGCCGACGAGCCGCGAAACATTGAACTTCTCCATGTATTCGCTCATGTCGAGTTGGATGAGCGATTTGCTGTCGCCGAACATCTGCTCGGCGAGCGTCTTGGCCAAAAGCGTTTTGCCCACGCCCGTCGGGCCGAGCAAAAGAAAAGTGCCGATCGGCCGGCGCGGGTCTTTCAGGTCCGCGCGCGAACGCTTGAGCGCTTTGCACAAAGCGGAAACAGCTTCGCGCTGGCCCACGACCACTTTTTCCATTTCGACTTCGACCGTCAGCAGGCGTTGCATTTCGCCCTGGCCCATGCGCTGGAGCGGAATGCCGGTCCACTTGGAGACGACGTGCAAAATTTCTTCTTCGCCGACGACGACGCGTTTTTCGTCGCCGCGTGCGCGCCATTCCTTGAGCAATGTGTCCAGTTTTTCCTTGGCCTTTTTTTCCTGGTCGCGCATCTGCGCGGCACCTTCAAAATCCTGGTTCTTGATGGCTTTTTCCTTTTTGCCTTTGATCTCTTCGATCTCGGCTTCCTGCGTCTTGATTTCGGGCGGACGCGTCATGGTGGCGATGCGGGCGCGCGAACCGGCCTCGTCCAACACGTCAATCGCCTTGTCCGGCAAAAACCGGTCGGTGATATAGCGGTCGGACAATTTCACGGAAGCCGCGACGGCCTCGTCGGTGAACTCGGCCTTGTGGTGCTCCTCGTATTTGTGGCGCAGGCCTTTCAAAATTTCAATCGCGTCCTCAATCGAAGGCGCTTCAACTTTCACCGATTGGAAACGGCGTTCCAGCGCGGCGTCCTTCTCGATGTATTTGCGATATTCGTTCAGCGTCGTCGCGCCGACGCACTGCATTTCGCCGCGTGAAAGCGCGGGCTTGATGATGTTGCTGGCGTCCATCGTGCCTTCGGCGGAGCCGGCGCCAACAATCGTGTGCAATTCGTCAATGAAGAGAATGACGTTTTTCGCGCGGCGGATTTCGTCCATCACCGCCTTGATGCGCTCCTCGAACTGGCCGCGATATTTTGTGCCCGCGACCATCAGCGCCAGGTCCAGCGTGATGACGCGCTTGTTCAGCAAAAGCTCCGGCACGTTGCCCGCCGCGATTTCCTGCGCGAGACCTTCGACGATGGCCGTCTTGCCGACGCCGGCTTCGCCGAGCAGCACCGGATTATTCTTCGTGCGGCGGCAAAGGATTTGAATGACGCGCTCAATTTCGTTTTTGCGACCGATGACCGGGTCCATATCGCCCTTGCGCGCAATTTCCGTGAGATCGCGACCAAACGCTTTCAGCGCGGGCGTTTTGACCTCGCCCTTTTTTTCACCCGCGGCGGCAGGTTGTTTTTCCGCCGCCGGCTCGCCTGGCTGCTGCGGCTCTTCGCCCGGCTGCGCCGCAAAATTGGGATCCAGCTCTTTCAAGACGCGTTGCCGCGCCTCCTCGATGTCCACGTCCAACGCGCGCAAAACTTTCGCCGCCACGCCGTCGCCTTCGCGCAGCAGGCCGAGCAAAAGATGCTCCGTGCCGACGTAGGTGTGATTAAGATTTTTCGCTTCCTTCTGCGCGAGCGCGATGACTTTCTTCACGCGCGGCGTGTAAGGGATGTTGCCGATCATTTTCTGATCGGGACCGGTGCCAACCTGCTTCTCAACTTCCATGCGGACGGTTTCGAGGTCAATGCCCATGCTTTGCAGCACGTTGACCGCCACGCCCTGGCCGAGTTTGATCAGGCCGAGCAACAGGTGTTCGGTGCCGAGAAAGTTGTGGTTCAACCGGTCGGCTTCCTTGCGTGCCAGCGCGAGCACCTGCTGCGCGCGTGGCGTGAAATTACTCATGGCTTCGTCGCTCATACGTGAACTATAGTGCTATGAATCGGCGGATTTGTCCAACGCCAACAGGAAAAAAACGCCGTTGGCCGGCAAAATATTTTCGGCCGCAAGCGAAACGAAAAAATTCCGAAGGAACCATCGGCGCTTTGAAATTCAATTCGCCGTGCCGCCCGCCGGCTTGACCAACGGACGGTTCACGTTTTTCAAACGCTCGCGCACCATGTCGGCGCGGATCAAGTCGCGCTCCTCGGCGGAAAGCTTGTCGGAAACCTGCTTCTGCAAATGCGCCGGCTGCGTGACCAGAAAAAGTTCATCCACCAGCGAGCGTTGCGTGCCGGGAAACAATTCCATGTCCACGCCGAGTCGCAGGAGCGAGAGCAGGTTCATCGTTTCTTTCGACGAAATGCTGTGCGCGTTCGCCAGAATGCCGTAGGCGCGGCCGATGTGGTTGAATACAACTTTCGGTTTTTTCTCCATCAACGTCTGCCGCGCGTTTTCTTCGTGCTCGATGATCTGCGCCAGCACTTTTTCCAGCCGCTCGACGATGACCGTTTCGCTTTCGCCGAGCGTCATCTGGTTCGAAACTTGAAAAACATTTCCCAGCGCCTCGGTGCCTTCGCCGTAAAGCCCGCGCACGGCGAGGCCGAGTTTGTTGACGGATTGAATGATCGGATTAATCTGCTCGGCGAGCACGAGTCCCGGCAAATGCAGCATCGCGCTCACCCGGATGCCGGTGCCAAGATTCGTCGGGCACGCGGTCAAATAACCAAGTTCGTTATCGAAGGCGAAATTTAATTTTTTTTCCAGCGCGGAATCCAACTTGTCCACCGCCTGCCAAGCTTCGCGCGTCTGAAAACCGGGCCGCAGCGCCTGCATTCGCAGATGATCTTCCTCGTTGATCATCACCGAAAAAGTTTCCGCGCGGTTCACCACCAGTCCGCTGCCGACATTTTTTGCGGCGTGTTCGCGGCTGATGAGATGGCGCTCGACAAGCAGCTGTTTGTCCAGCGCGGTCAGATTGTCCATCGCCTCGGCGAAGGAATCCGCCATTTCCGGCATGGCTACCACCGCCGGCAAAATCGTTTCCAGCACTTTGACGCGCTCGGGTTTTTTGGCCCAGCCGGGAAAGGCGTGGTCGCGCAAATTGCGCGCCAGCCGCACGCGGCTCGACATCACGATGCGGTCATGCGGGCCGTGCCGGTGCGTGGAGTCCGCCGGTGAACAAAGAAATTGATGGATGTCTTTCATCTGCTTTTAACTTAATCCTAATCTTACTCGTAATCGTAATCGCCTAAAAAACAGATTAAGATTACGATTATGATTAAGAAATTATCCTTGCGTCATCGCGATTTTGCCGGTGCCGCGCCGGTCATGGATTTGATTTCGTCGCGCACCGCCGCCGCCGTTTCGTAATCTTCCTCGCCAATCGCCTTGGCCAGTTTTTTCTGGAGCGATTTCAGGCGGTCCACCGTCTCGCGTGTTGCGCGCAGCGCTTCCGGTGCCTTGCCGATGTGGCGCACGCCTTTGTGCATTGTCTTGAGCAGGCCGGCGAGGCCTTCAGCAAAAGTGCGGTAACATTCCGGGCAACCGAGCCGGCCGGATTTTTTAAAATCCGCCTGCGAAAAACCGCAGCGCGCGCATTTGACCTCCACCGCGCCCGCCGACGGATCAAGCTCCTGTGACGCGCCGAGGCCGAGCATCAAATCCGCCATCGCGAAGCTCGTCGGGTCATTGATGCCCTTCGCTTTCGCGCACTCTTCGCACAAATCCAGCTTCTGCATCTTCTCGCCCACGATCTGGGTCAGATGCACCGTCGCCGGTTTTTCTTTGCACACGCAGCATTGCATTTTTGTTAAAAGGTTAAATTGTTAAACCGTTGAATTGTTACGTCGGCGCATCGCTGTTTTCAATTGAGCACTTCAACATTTCAACAAATCACTATTTATAAATCGGCTCGCCGGAGACTTTCGTCAAGGCATGGTATTCCTCGGTCAGCTTGAGCGTGAGCGCGCCGGGTTTGCCGCTGCCGATGACGCGGCCGTCAATCTTGATGACGGGCATGACTTCCGCGCCGGTGCCGGTCAGAAAACATTCGTCCGCATTGAACAAGTCGTAGCGCGTCAGGTTCGTCTCCGAAACTTTCACGCCGAGCTGCTCGGCCAACTCCATCACCGTGCCGCGCGTGATGCCGTAAAGCGCGCCCGCATAATTTGGCGGCGTGAACAGCGCACCGTTTTTGATCATGAACAAATTGTCCGCCGTGCATTCGGACACGAAGCCTTCCGCGTTCAACATCACGGCTTCTTCCACGCCGGCGTTGTTCGCCTCGATCTTGGCGAGAATGTTGTTCAGATAATTCAGCGACTTGATGGCCGGATTGACCGCGCTGTGCAAATTGCGGACGGTCGGCACGGTCACGATGTCCATGCCACGCGCGTAAAGATCCGGCGGGTAAACTTGGATTTTGCCGGCGATGATGATGACAGAAGGTTTTTTGCAACTGCGCGGATTCAAGCCCAGCGTGCCGATGCCGCGCGTGACGATGAGCCGCACATAGCAGTCGCGCAATTTGTTCGCGCGAATGGTTTCGACCGTGGCCCGCATCATTTCCGCAGGTGTCAAAGGAATTTGCAGCAGGATCGCCTTGGCCGAGGCAAACAAACGGTCAATGTGCTCCTTTAATTTGAACACGCGACCGTTGTAAGCGCGGATGCCCTCGAACACGCCGTCGCCGTAAAGCAAGCCATGATCAAACACCGACACTTTGGCGTCGCGTTCGCTGCAAAATTTTCCGTCAATAAAAATCTTCATGCAAAGAAAATCAGCATACGGGAAAAAACGAATCGAAGCAAACGTGAATTTCCGCGTGACAAGCGAACATTGGCTGATATATTTCACGGCCTTTGCGACCCTATGGTCTAGCGGTTAGGACACCTCCCTTTCACGGAGGTAGCCCGGGTTCGATTCCCGGTAGGGTCGCCAACTCCACTTATCTTATACAGAATAAGGAGCTTAACGAGTTTTAATGAATCGTTACGGAACGCCAATAACGCCAATGAATTGACCGTTCTGCAAAATTGTTCTTCCGCCGTGACCGATTTGATTTTGGTTGGGAAATTTCGGTTCATCCGGCAGATTTGTCCTTTTTGGTAAGAGGAGTAAACTGCCCCACTCCGCCAGCTTACCCAACCCAACCAAAAGAACAAACCTGCCGGATGAACTGATTTTCGGGGATGCCGCCGGGATACACCGGGGATGCACCAAGTTGCACTTATCCGGTGAATATTCTGTGATACGCTGTGATGGGAAAGAATTGCCATTCCGCCCGCTTGGAGTCTATTTGCTCGCGTGTTAAACGCCAATGATACGGCCTGAACATGAAAAACCCCCAGTGAACACTGGGGGTTGAAAGTGGTGCCCCGGCACGGACTTGAACCGTGAACAAACAGATTAAGAGTCTGCTGCTCTACCAATTGAGCTACCGAGGCAACCGTTTTTACAAGCCCTTACGTTGTTTCGACCAGCTAGGTGTTCGTAAACACGGGAACGAACAATATCAGAAAGTGTTCGCCGCGCGCAAGCGCAGATTGCACGGGCTTTGGGAACGCCATGGCGCGTTCTGCGCTCAATTTGACCAGCACCAATACTTTTGCGCGAAATTCCGTCGCGCTAATCGTCAATGACACGGGCGTTGTTTGGGTTTTAAAATCTTGTCAAAACCACGGGCAGCCTTTTGTATATCCAAAAGCCATTTTTGAGCGGCGACTGAGCTATCAAGTTATGAACGACCGGACCAATTTCTCCCGCCGAGATTTCATTAAAATCGTTGCGACCGCGATTCCGGCGGCGGCGCTGCCGGGCATTCCTTCCGCCGCTGATACCGTGAAACCGTCCGTGAATTCAGACCTTGGAGGTGCCGGTGCTTTACCTGCGGCAGGCAATGTCTTGCTGGAGGCTGAGCGATTTGAGCAACTCGGCGGCTGGGTGGTGGATCAACAAATCATGGATCAAATGGGGTCGTCATATTTGCTCGCGCATGGTTTGGGCGAACCGGTGCGGGATGCCGAGACGACGGCCACTTTCCCGAAGCCTGGAAAATTTCGCGTCTGGGTGCGGACGCGTGATTGGGTGGCACCGTGGAATGCGCCGGGAGCGCCGGGAAAATTTCAAGTGAGGCTGAATGGAAAACCGCTCCGCACCACGTTTGGCACTGAGGGGGCTTTTTGGCATTGGCAGGATGGTGGCACGGTGAAAGTCGGACGCGAAGTGAAAGTCGCGTTGCACGATCTGACCGGTTTTGAAGGCCGGTGCGACGCCGTTTTGTTTTGCCGCGACCTGAATTTTCAACCGCCCAACGAACTTGCTGCGCTGACCGAATTTCGCCGCGTCACGCTTGGTCTTCCCGAGCTACCGGAAGCTGGCGGGGAGTTTGATTTGGTCGTGGTTGGCGGTGGCATTGCGGGAAGTTGCGCGGCGATTTCCGCCGCGCGGCTGGGCTTGACCGTCGCGCTGGTGCAGGATCGTCCGGTGCTCGGCGGCAACGGCAGTTCCGAAGTGCGCGTCTGGCCGGAGGGCAAAATCAAACAGGAACCTTATCCGCACATGGGCGACGTGGTGGCGGAACTGGTGCCGGACAAACCGTCGAATTTCCAATCAAAATCGGCCAATGCCAAGTCGGCTGACATTTATGCGGATGAACGCAAGCTGGCCGTCGTGCGTTCCGAGCGCCGCATCACGTTGATGACCGAACAGCGGGTGAATCAAGTCGAAGTGCGTGCCGGCGCAATTCAATCGGTGGTGGCGCAGCATACGCGCACCGGGCGGCGCGTGCGGTTGAACGCGCGCTGGTTCGCCGACTGCACCGGCGACGCGTCCGTCGGTTTTCTGGCGGGAGCGGATTACGAAATGACGCGCCAAGGTCATCTGGGCGCGAGTAATCTTTGGAACGTCAACGACCTGCCGACGGCGAAGGATTTATTGAAGTGCGAGTGCACAGACACCAACGCATTGAATAACGCCGTGTTTCTCACGCAAGCTCCGGCACCCTTTCCGCGCTGTCCTTGGGCGATTGATCTGCGCGACAAGCCGTTTCCCGGGCGGAAAAAATACAGCGCCACGCCGGACAAGGAAGGATTGAATCAACTCGGTGACTGGTTCTGGGAAAGCGGATTCAATCATGATCCCATTTCGGACGTGGAATGGATGCGCGACCAGAATTTTCGGGCGATGTATGGTGCGTGGGATGTGCTCAAGAATGTAGATGGACTTTACCCCAATTACAAACTGGCCTGGGCGGCTTTTATCGCCGGAAAACGCGAGTCGCGCCGTTTGCTCGGCGATGTGATATTAGACGCGGATGATTTCCGGAGTAACCGGCCTTGGAATGACGGAGCCTTTCCGTGCTCATGGTCCATTGACTTGCATTCGCCCGACCCCGCTTCTGAAAAAGGCAATACCGGCGAGGAATTCATTGCCACGGCCACCGCGGGTAAAAAAGGCTATACCTATCAGGGGCCTTATTGGGCACCATATCGCTGTCTTTACAGTCGCAACCTTTCAAACCTGTTCATGGCCGGGCGCGACATCAGCGTCACGCACTCCGGCCTCGGACCCGTGCGCGTGATGCGCACCTGCGGAATGATGGGGGAGGTGGTCGGCATGGCCGCAGCTTTGTGCAAACAACACGCCACGTCGCCACGCGGTGTCTATCAGGAACATCTCGGGGATCTGAAGAAACTGATGCAACGCGGCGTGGGGCAAAAAACCCTTGCCGCTGCGAGAGAATAGATTTCCATTCCGTTCTTGCAAGCCGGTTGGACCGGTCGTTTTCGAACTTATTGGTGTAATTGGGCGCGGGTGGCGTGCGCGCTCATCCGGAACCGGCGAAAAAATTTGACTTCTGTAGAATTACTGCTAGTAGGTATAACACCCATTTATGTGTTGCGAATAAACCCGGTTTGAAAATGGGCAACCCGGAAAGCAAAGCCAAACACCGGCCGGGAAGACGGTTTGCAAAAGCGCGGTTAAACCGGCGGGTGGATTGGAGGTTGTAAGATTATAAAAGAGGAAAAATATTATGCCTACTCCCATTCAACAACTGGTAAGTGGTCTCGGTGGAGCGATCGGCTCTGCTTTTCGTGCCCCGGAGAACCAATTGGTGTTCGTCGAGTATTCCGGCAATCTCTCCCGCTTGAACCTGTTCCCCGCCGCAACCATCGTGTCTTCGGGCACTGCGGTGCTTAAAGGCACATTTACCTTTGACTTGGATACGGGCGTTGAAGGCGGCCCGCCGCCCGCCGCCGATATTTGGTGGGACCAGATGACTGCCGTCGCGCGCCAGATGTCACCGCAAGGTGCCGCCAAACTGGTGAACTTGGGCGTGGTGGACTTCAATTCCATCAATGCCAACGGCCTGCAGAGCCTGAGCTACCAGACCACTCCGATTCCAGGCAATAGCGATCCAACCAACAAGCTTGTCAACGGCGACGTGTTTGCCGTGCTGACTAACCAAAGCAACTATTCCAAGGTGCAGGTGGTGGCTTATGGTTACAATATGACGATTCAATGGGTCACTTATCATCTTGCCGCGGCCTATGCGGTGCTGGGAACCGGTTACAACCAGCCCGAGGATGTGAAAGTCAGTGTGGACGATTTACACGCTTACGTGACCGAGCGCACGGGCGACTTGGTCCGTGTGCTTCTAACCAGCGCCAATCGCGCGGCGGCTACGGTGGTCGCCACCGGCATGACCTCGCCGCAGCAACTGTTCCTAGATGAAGCGCACCAAGCTGCCTACACCGTCGAATATGCGTCTCCGGGTAATCTCTGGCAAATCAATATTCTCACGGGCGCAAAAACTTCGCTGGTTTCCAATCTCGACCATCCAATTGGCTTGGTGTTGAGCGCCGATCTGCAATACGCCTATGTGAGTGAGCAGACGAGCGGTCCTGACCTTGGTCGGGTCAGTTGCATCCAATTGAGCAATGGTGCGCGCACCACGCTGGCGAAAGGCCTGACGGCTCCGTTCTATCTGACTTGGGCCGATGCGGGACAAACCACGTTGCTGGTGGCCGAGCGCGACCCAGCCAACAGCATCGTCAGCATTAATGTCACGAACAACAATTACACGGTCGTCGCCACCGGCGTGGCCAACCGGCCGTCCAGCGTCGCCATCGCCAGTCCGGGCATGATGCTAATTTGCTGCGATCAAGTCATTGAAGAGCTGGCGTTCGGCCTCAGCGGCTTGCAATCATCCGGGCCATTGCTCATCGGGATCGGGTTCATTCCTTTTACCGCAATCCAACCTTCTGGCTTGGCCACGACCGCTGCGGGTTACTTTTATCCGGTAACCAACGTGCCCTTCGGCGGAACACTCCCGTTGATGATCAATTACCAGCGGGCTGCCAATGACGGTTGTGCCTACTACCGGGTCGTAGTTGATGGCGTGTTGCGGTCTGACTCTTGGTCCGACTACTTATGGAATGGAACCACCTATGTTTTGCAAACCATCGGGCCGCAGAATATATCCGGACAGCCAGACTATTACCCGGTGCATCCGATAAGTCAGTTATTCCTCTGGATGAACCCGACGCTCGGCATGTTGATGGATTCGACCAACCTGAGCAACGGACTGCACACCATTGTGGTTGAATTCTTCAGCGGCACCGGCGTGTTCCTTGAGAGCAGCACGCCGCTCACCATCATGGTGAACAACCAAAGCTGTGTGGCGACGCTGTCGGCCCCGGTAGTTGGCGGAGTGCCTGCTGATACCGTGTGCGGCTTGTTACATTACGGAACAAACAAAAACCTGGTGGCCACGATGGCTTTCACCGCCAGCCAGCCGGCCAATTACGCGACCTTCTCGTTTGAACTGGTCAAAGGCGTCAATCCGGTGGTCTTGCCGGTGGTGCCGCCCACCGGCGGCCCGGTGACTGCGGCCGTTTCACCCTTCACCGGCACAGTCAGCAATCTGCTGGGCACTTGCACCATTGCAGGTTTTGCCGAGGATCTTTATGTCGCGGCAACCATTAACAATGGCTGGAGCCGCCAGAGCCAATACGACGCGCAGGCATTGATTGCATTTGTGCTAGCGCCGTAAGTGCTCATAAACAAGAGAAACTGCGGGATGCAAATTTTGCCAAGAGGCGGCTGCGCGGGCGTGAAAAATTGTCGTCACCGGTGGCTTGCCAAGAGCGCGATGAAACCGACGGCTGCCAAACCTGCCAGCACGGCAACGAAAATTTTCACCCAGCTCTTGGGATACTTGCCCGCAATGACGCCGGTGTAGCCGTTGATGACGACCTGGTAAGTCTGCGTGCCGTAGTTGTAGGTTAGCAGCCAGATCGGCGTCAGGATGTGCTTGAAGGTCTGGCCGGCATAGTCGTCCTCTATTTGCAAATTGCGATGCGTGTCGCCAGGCACCTGTGCGCCGCACAAAGCATACATTTTCCGGTCCATCTGGTCGCGCGAGGTTTTGGCGGCGGCGACGAGATCAATTTGATATCGTTCCACCACCCAGCCGGAAAGAAAACCTGCGTTATAAGGCACCAGTTCTTTTGTTGTCGGGAAAGGCTCAATCAGGCGCAGCATTTCGGGTTGCACGCCGCGCGAAGCGGGCACGAGTTCGTCGTCAAAGAAATGGTCGAGCGCACCGGCGCTGGGCACCCAGCGGACTTTCTGCACCTGCCGCGTTTGCGTGCGACCATTGCCGTCGGTGTAGGTTTCAGTCTCGTAATAGTAGTATCCGCTTTCGGCGGTCCACTCGGCGTGAACCTGGGCGTCGAACGTCCAGTAGGGAATATAAAGTCCCTTGACCGTGTCGGTGAGCGCGGCGCGCTTGAGCTTGTTCGGCGCGAACCAGCGGCTGCCATACCATTGACGAATGGCATCGCGCACCTGATTTTCGCTGACCTTCATTGGCAGCAAACTTTCGGGGCGAAACGCTTCCTTGATTTCCTCGTAAGGCACGAGCGCGGATGAGCCGCAGAAATCACAGCGCTGACCCACACGCGTGGCGTCAAAGACGGAAATGGCCTGACAGCTCTGGCATCTCACGGAAGTCTTGGCCGCTTGCCAGCCACGAGCGGAATCAGGAATGCCGCGCAAGGCCGCGACGAGGTCGTGTTCGACGATTTGCTCCTCGCCCGCGGCGGTCAGTTCCGCCTGCGCCGGCGAGGTGGTGCCGCAGAACGGGCAGACGAGCAGTTTTTTGGCGGGATTCCATTGCGCCTCGCCGCCGCAGGACGGGCACGAGAATTTTTTTTGGGCTGTGGCTTCAGGCATGGCGGTATCTAATTAAGTCCTTTGAGCAAAAACCTCTTTCATTGAAAGCGTCAATTACCGTTGAACATCTAAACTTTGCGATCTTTCAAGTTTGGAAATGTGTCTTCAATAAATTGCTTCAACTGAGAAGCGGCTTGCTCATCGAACTGTATAATTTGGCTAACCGTATCCCTCACTTCTCTCGACTTAGTGCCTGTTGTCTCAAGCTGAAGGTGGTATTTTCCTTCGCTGTCAGCGAAGTTTGAAATAAAACAATCAGTTTCTTCGTGACGCCGGGGTCGGTCCTTTGGCCGGCTCGTGATTTTGCGAATGAGTGCCATATATCAAAGTGTAGCAGTTAGGTGAATCAAATCTATGATTTCAAAAACTCATTCAGCGCCGCCTTGGTTACGCGCCAGGTCGAGCCGATTTTCTTGCCTTTGATGTCGCCTTTTTCGAGCGTGGCCAGCACGTCGGCTTCACTCACACCGAGAATTTTTGCCACGTCGGCAGCACCGAGCAGTTCAATAGTGCCCGCGCCGGAATTTACCGGCGGCACGCCGCCCGCCGCCGGTGGCGTGCCCTGCGGTTGATTCATCGCCGCCATAATTTGCTGGCCCATTGACAAACCGGCACCGAGACCGGCCGCGGTTCCGGCCATGCCGCCGGCTGCGCCGCCTTCCTTGGTCAGCGACTCGGCCATTTGGAATTTCACATAGTCGTTGAGATTGCCGATCGCGGCCATGCTGCTGCGCTTGTCAATCGCCGCTTCGACTTCCGGCGGCACGGAGACGTTTTCCACCACGAAGCTGGAAATCTCTATGCCGTATTTGGTCGTGACCTGCGGATTAATGATCGGCAGGAGCGCCGCGCCGAGTTCGGTGTAACGCGACGCGAGGTCGAGCACCGGCACTTTCGCCGCCGCCAGCGCGTCGGTGAACACGCTGACAATGCGCGCGCGCATGGTGTCGGAAAATTCATCAAGCCGGAAATGAGCGTCCGTGCCCGCGACTTCCTTGAGGAACACTTTCACATCCGTGACCTTGAAATCGAAAATGCCATAAGCCCGCGCGCGGACGATGCCGAAATCGGCGTCGCGTAGCATGATCGGGTTGGCCGTGCCCCATTTGTTGCCGGTGAACAGGCGCGTGTTGACGTAGTAAAGGTCGGCCTTGAACGGCGAGTGCAGGCCGTATTTCCAGCCTTTGAGCGTGGAGAGGATCGGGATGTTGTCGGTGGTCAGCGAGTATTTGCCGGGACCAAACGTGTCGCCGAACTGGCCTAGATAAATGAACTGCGCCGTCTGCGATTCGCGGACGATGAGTTGTGCGCCATTTTTGATTTCCTTGTCTTGATCCGGGTAGCGGAAGGAAATGGTGTCGCGGGAATCATCCTGCCACTCGATGATTTCGAGGAACTGTGTCTTGAGATAATCAATGAGGCCCATATTTTTTTGAGTTAAAATAAATGCTGTGCTTTTTTTTGCAACATCATTGCCCCAAACCAGAAAACTGTGAAGTATAATTTTGGGCGAAATTTATAATCGGATTGCCAGGCAGAGTAAAACGAAACAGAGCCGCAGCAAAGGTAATTGCCTCCATCGGTAAAACCGAAGGAATTTCAATATGGACGTGAAATGGACGTTTTTAAAGAACTTCGCAACCCGTTCATTTGCGATCCTAGCGGAGTGCGCCGACTCGCCGATTACTTCCAACTTCAAATCGCGCGGCGCGTCCTGCACAACGGTAAAATTATTTTCATGTTTTCAAGCGGGGCGGGGTCACTTGGACAGCCGTTGTCCCAGGTGATGAAGCACAATGTCGGGATATGGCATACATAATTGAAATTTCGCTGTCACGTCCTCGGAATGCTACACCGATTCATGGAAAGAAGGCCGCTGGTTCAAGCGTGGGTGGCAAATTAAAACCTGATAATGTCCT
>CAJAQO010000071.1 GCA_903944085.1 uncultured Verrucomicrobia subdivision 3 bacterium | reverse complement strand
GGCATTTTTCCAAATCTGGTAGGCCAGTGACGCAAGATCCACTTCATCATCCGCCGGGTCATCCAAGCTCCCTGATTTTTCCGTGAATAGATCGCGGATGACGGTGTTGGGACTTTCATCCTCGAAAAACATTTCGTCAGTGCCGACGACATCTGCGTTTTCGCCCAAACGCTGGCGAACGCGGGATCGCAAGCGGATGAGGCGCTCGACTCCGTCCGCCGGCAGGAACGAATAGCAAAGTATTTGCTCGGATTTCTGGCCGATACGATCCACGCGGCCCGCACGTTGGATGAGCCGGATGATGGCCCAAGGTAAATCAAAATTCACCACGATGGCGGAATCCTGCAAGTTTTGCCCTTCGCTCAAAACATCGGTGGCGACGAGCACGCGCAATTCTTCGCTTGGCGCAACGTAGTTCGGAGAGCCTTTGTCCTGCGCCTTGTTGCTGGCCGGACTGAACCGGCGGGCGTATTCGGATGGGTTTTCTACGTCGCCGGTGACACCGGCCATGGATTTCAGGCCGCGCGATTTCAACTGTTCGGCCAGATACGACACAGTGTCGGCGAATTGGGAAAAGACGAGAACCTTCTGGTCGGGATGTTTTTTGGCCAATAGTTTGAAAAGCTCCTCCAGTTTTTTGTCCTGCTCCGGTTTCCAGCGGCCGGAAAGTTCGAGGATGGAAAAAAGTCGTGTCGCGTCCTGCCGCAAATGTTCGGCCAGGTCCTCGACAAAAACATCCGACCGCAACCAATCAAAATTGCGATGATGCTCTTCGCGCAAGATTTCATATCCCGCCGCGCCGGCTTCGGCAAAATCAGCCAAAGTCCGAGCGGTGATTTCCGTAGGCCGGTCGTCGGTGGCGTCATCGACACCGAATAGCGTGCTGTCGCTGTCGTGGTCCTCGGCGCGGGTATCGAAAAGCGCCTGATCCTGGGTGCCAATCGGTAGGGGTAAATTATTTTCCAGCGCATGAAGGAAAATAAAATTGCGCAGAATATGACGGCGCACGGAGAGCAGAAACGCATGACCACTGCTTTCAAGCCGCTTGAAAAGATTCGTCCGGCAGAAGCCAATGAGGCGTTTGCCGGCTCGCGAGAGATTGTCCATTACCTCGGCCTCATCCTGCGATGGCGGCATATCGAGGGTCGGTTTAAGGTAATTGGCCAGACCGTAACGTGGTAAATGCAACACCCGGACCGTATCCACAACTTGGTCGGAATACAGCTTGGCGTATTGGTCGTCGGGGTCGTTATCGCGAATGCGAAACGTGAGCGTCTTGGGCTGGCGCTTGGGGAAATGGAAGCGACTCCCTCCTTCAAGAATTAAAAACCGGCGGTCTTCCTTAGCCTTGGCTAGATCGCACTTGGGGCATTTATCCTGGGTCGGCAACAGCACGATGGCGCACTTTGGACATTCCGTGAAAGCATAGTTGCGCTCGACGAAACTACGCGTGCGCCGAACCATGAATAGTCGCATGAGTTCCCGCCAATCGTCGGGATGATTGCTTTTCTCAAACGCATTGAGGCAGTTGATGGCGCACTGATGGCGGCGGGTAAATTCGTCGGGCCGTCCATCGCAATCGCGGCGCAAATATTCCTCGGGCCGGATGCCAACTACGTCGTCGGGATTCAGAAACAGCCGAAGCTGGTTCGCGAGATCAACATAGGCTTTGTTATATGGTGTGGCCGAAAGCAAAATGCATTTGCTGGCGTTGCGCGCCAGATAATCGCGCACGGCGGCCCAGCGGCGGCCTTCGCGGTTTCGCAAGTTGTGGCTTTCGTCTATGATAACGACGCGGTAACGGCGGAGGTCGGGCAATTCGTTTTGTGCCTGCGTGATGGAAACCACCTCGGCAATCAAGCGGTAACGGTGGGCGTAATCCTTCCACATGCCGACGAGATTTTTGGGACAAATGATCAGGGTTTCCAGCGAGCGCGGCGGGTCTTGAAATACGCGGGCGAGCGCGGTCGCCATCAGTGTTTTGCCAAGGCCGACGACGTCGCCGAGAATCACCCCGCCGCGTTTTTCCAGATGGCGCGCGGCGATGCGAACGGCGGCGGACTGAAATTCAAGCAGGGTGCCACGCATGTCCGCCGGGATGGTGAACTCGGACAGGCCGGCACGCGCTTCTTCGGCCAAGTGGTAGGCCATTTTGACATAAATATGATACGGCGGCGGACATTCCGGCCGCGCCCAGCTTTCGTCAATCACCTGGATCAATTCCTTGGTGATGTCAATGCACCAGCGATCTTTCCAACGATCCTCGAACCAGCGCGACAATTTTTCTGTGGCGTCGTGGTCGAGCACGTCCACGTTAAGTTCGCCTTGATTCGACAAACCGGACAGTGTGAGGTTGCTGGAACCGACAAAACCGGTGATTGGATTATTGCAGTCCGCGCGAAAGCAAAGGTAAAGTTTGGCGTGGAGCGTGTGGCGTAGGAATAATTTCACGACCACCTTGCCTGATTTTAGCTGGGCCGAAAGGCGACGCAAACCAGCCTCATCTTCGTCGTTGGGTGCGCCAAAAGTGAGCTGGGCGCGAAACTCCTCGGCGAGCCGGCGTTTCAACCGGATGACGGCCTGTTGGCTGATCTCGTTTTCCTGCGGCAATAAACTGTAAGCCGCGCGCAATTCTTCCTGGGCGAGCCGTTGCATCCCAACAAGGAGGCGACATTGTTGCCCCTCACCGCCCGGCCATTTTTCGATTAGGCCGTCAATGGCTTTCCAGCCACGTAAATTAAAATAGCCGACGCAAAAATCCGACCGCTGGGAAATTTCCAGGGTGTCCCGCAATGACGGCAATAAATCCAGGGCGATATTATCAAAAATCCGAGGCATTGGCAGAAAGGAGTTTTATGTGATTGGCTGACAGGTGCAAACAAAAAGCGATGCTATCGCTATGTTTCAGAATAATTTGGCGCGAATTTCAACGGATTTTAAGTTAGGCAATTAACAGCGGACTAGTTTAAATTTAAAAATTGACAACTAGTCCGGTTATGTTAATTTACTTTCAACGGTTTATGCTGTATATTTTTACATTGTGGAAGATTTAAAGATGCAAAATGAAGATTTAGCCCAGCTTGCGCGCCTTGCTTTAGTGGGGCGCCAGCAGGACGTTCAATTGTTTGTTCAGCGACTCATTCGACGCTATAGGGATACGATTCCGGAACTTGCAACGCAATTAAGTTCTCTGCTTCAAGAGAATCCAACTCGTTCCTCGCCCCTGCGCCGACAAGAGGCGGCCCCTTTGCCGGTGGATTTGGAATCTCGGCTTCAATTACTGCGAATTGACGCGCACCCATCCGTCGAGGTCGAGCCAATTTGGGAAAGCACTGTTTCCAAGGCTTTGGAACAGTTGATCTCCGAAAGGAAACAAACGGAGGAACTTTCGAAACAGGGACTTTTGCCGACACGGTCACTAATTTTCACTGGACCACCAGGCGTGGGTAAATCCCTAGCCGCTCGCTGGATAGCGAATAAACTTGGACTTCCGCTTCTCACGTTGGACCTGTCAGCCGTAATGAGCAGTTACCTTGGCAGGACCGGCGCAAATATACGTCACGTCCTCGACTATGCAAAAGGCGTTGACTGCGTATTACTGCTTGATGAACTCGATGCGATTGCCAAGCGGCGTGATGATTCGGGTGACGTAGGGGAGCTAAAGCGTCTCGTAACGGTTCTTCTACAGGAGATTGATGACTGGCCTTCGTCCGGGCTGTTAATTGCGGCAACCAACCACTCCGATCTGCTTGATCCTGCTGTGTGGCGTCGCTTCGAGGTTAGGGTGGTGTTTCCGATGCCCTCCGATGAAGCAATCCGCAAGGCTATTGATACCTATATTGGACCCAGCGGCGTTTCGCGCGAGTGGCGCGAAGCCATGTCGGTGACGCTTCGCGGATTATCGTTTAGCGACGTCGAACGGGAGTTGCTTCTGGCAAGAAGGTCATCAGTGGTGCACACCATTCCGCTAGAAGATGCGCTTGGAAGCATTGTAAGAAATCGCGTTGAGCCAATGGCTCGTCGCGAAAGAGGCCAGATTGCCACATGGCTGGCAGAAGCGGGAATTTCACAACGACAAGTGCATGAGCTGACAGGCGTCAGCCGCGATACGATTCGCAAAAACGCAAAATCAAATGCAGAACCAGATGTGAAGGAAAAATAAATTATGCCAGAACGCACAAACTTTCTAATTGGCTATGGTGAACGGCTCGCTTCTGATATTGCCGCGCCGGCAAGCGGCGGCCCAAAAGCGCATCCCTACACATTTGCCGAGGCGCGTAAGCGCCTGACGCCTAAAGTAAGAGCCGCCACCAGCGAAATTCTGAGTTTGCCGCAGGCGGTATGCCCGAATGACCAAGCGGTAGCGCTGGTAACACTCCATCCTACTTATTTGGCGAAAAGTTATTACCCGGCCAACTTGTTGAGAGCGTATGGACTGGATACGATTGGCAGTCAGGCCCGCGAAGTGACTCCTGAAAAATGGAGCAGGAAAAATCCGCCTGCATTTGCCGTCACTTCAGAATTATTTGTGGCAGGCGCTCGCCAGCAATTTCAGCAGTTTGCGAATGAAATTGATCGCATGCGCGAGACAAGTCCCACCGGCGTTGATCTCATCAAGATTGAGGATTTTCGGTTTCAACCAGAAAGCGAAAAGCTCAAACCCATGAGGTCTGATGATCGGGAACCGCTTTTAGAAGTGGTGTTGCATGCCCAGCCAACAACGCAGGACCAATATATTTTGGAGGGTTTTGAGGCATATCTGGCAACGTTAAATCTTTCATTGAACCTGGATAAACGCCGTTTTTTTGCGGAGGGATTGTGCTTCCTGCCGCTTCGCGTTCCTCGCGAAGCTGTTGGTGAAATCGTGAAATATTCGTTTCTCCGTTTGGCGCGAGAAATGCCGCGCCTTCGTCAATTCCGTCCGGTCGCCCGCGCAACTCCCGGTTTCACACCATTTGCCTGCCTCCTGCCGAAAGAGGGCCCAATCGACCGCGACATTCGAGTAGCTGTTTTCGATGGCGGTATCAAAGATGATGCCAATCTCGACCTGTGGGTGACGCGGAAAGACACCAAAAATCTGGCCGATGCAGTCCCTGAATACCAAAATCACGGCACCGCCGTTACTTCTGCTTTGTTGTTCGGTCCGTTGCAAGATGGAGTCACTTCAGAACGCCCATATGCGTCGGTGGATCACTACAGAGTGCTCGACGTAAACACCCAAAAGGACGACCAACAGGATTTATACAGTGTTCTGGAACGTATCCAGGGCGTGCTTGATTCCCGCGCAAAATACGATTTCGTAAATTTGAGCCTCGGCCCGGATTTGCCCGTTGAAGACAACGATGTGCATGCTTGGACGGCTGTATTGGATCAGTTGTTTTCAGACGGCCAAACACTTCCGACGATTGCCGTCGGCAACACAGGCGAGCGAGACTGGCCTTCCGGGAATGCCCGCATTCAAACTCCTGCCGATTGCGTGAATGCGCTTGCCATTGGAAGTTGCGACCGAACCGGAACGGGATGGAAACGGGCCGCATATAGCTCGATAGGACCAGGCCGAAGCCCCGGCATCATGAAGCCGGACGGAGTCGCGTTCGGTGGATCAAGCAAAGAACCCTATTGGGTTTTGAACGCGGAAAATCCGGGCGCGGCCATGCCGATTACTGGAACAAGTTTTGCGGCGCCGACCGCATTGAGAACGGCGATTGGGGTGCGAACCCATTTTGGGAAACTGCTCACCCCGCTCGCCATTAAGGCACTACTTTTGCACGGATGTGAAAATGGTGGCCACGACAAGGCGGAAGTGGGATGGGGAAAAATTCCTGCCGAATTGGATTCAATCGTGCTCACCGATCAACATTCTGCTCACATCGTTTACCAAGGTTGGTTGCGTCCAGCTAGCTGGATACGAATGCAGATTCCAATACCCGCAGGCGCTTTGGTGGGCATGGTGAAACTGACTGCCACATTTTGTTTTGCCACCCCGACCGACCCACAAGATCCGCTTAACTATACAAGGAGCGGATTGGAGGTGCGTTTCCGGCCGCACGACAAGAAGCGTAACGACCCGAAGCAAGTTCATGCCGACACTGGCCCGTTTTTCCAAGCCAAGGACGTGTATGTCGATGAGTCGGATTTGCGTGGCGACGCCCACAAATGGGAAACAACGATGCACAAGATGCGTTCAATGCGTGGCTCGGGCTTGTCGAATCCAGTGTTCGATGTTCATTACAACGCGCGAGAAGGAGGCCGAGACGCAAAGTCGGCTGACAAAATTCCGTATGCTCTGGTTATCACCATTACATCGGAAAAAACAAACGGGCTTTACGACAAAATATTACAGCGGTATCCAACCATTTTGGAACCGCTCAGGCCAGTGGTTGAAATTCCGATCCGCACACAAACATAGGTCCGGCTCACACGGAACTCGACCTTTTTGATTTTCGTGATGGTCACTAACCAAATTTGAGGCGGAGATGCTCAAAGATACAATCGACAATCTCTGAACTGGCGGCCGACGAAAGTTACGCCACCGGAAGTCGCTAAGAATCAATTCACGAAGCCTTCTTTTGACTGTGCCGGTTGGCGGTCTTTTGCAGGAAGTCGGAAGCTGTTCTTAACTTCAAGCCAACCGGCATTGTTGATTTTTTTGGGAGCACATTTTTTTTGCCGATTTTGTAGCGCACTTGTGACTGGTCGCGAAGCTCCATCGCTGTGTCTGTGGGCGGCGTGCTGGCATCGGGCTTATTTGCACCCGGTTTCGGCTCCGGCCGGATGTTCCAATAAAATACAACCGGTTTTGCTTTTACAACCTTACGGTAATGCTTGAAAACCATGGCCGGACTGTTTCCCATTTCAAAGGCTGTGAGGTTTTCATTTTTCACCTTGGCAAAATAATACGACCCGAATGAGTGGCGCAGAGCATTGTGCGGCCATTCTTTGATGATCGCTGGTCGCCCCGGGTCATCACCTTGCGGCTCCCGTCCCCGGACTAAGTGCCGCAAGCGTTCCCCAAAAATATCCACATTTGGCGCGACTGGACCTTCCTTTTGCTTAAATAACTCTAGCCATTCGGCAAGATTTTCTTGAATGGCAACGATACGGCGTTGACGTGTCTTCGCTTTGGTTGCGAGGACCTCAATGGTTTTTTCTGAAAGATCAATCTCCTTCCAATCGAGCGAGCAGATTTCTGAACGGCGTAGGCCAGCGAATAAACCGATCACGATGCCTGGAACAAGTTCTGGCGTGCAACCTTCCGCCGCCTTGATCAGTGCTCTTGCCTCTTCTGGCTCGAGAATACCTGGAGGTTCGTCATGAAGCAGAGGACGAGGGATTACGGCGGCAGGATTCGTGGCGCAATATTCGCGCTCCAAGGCGAAATTGAAAAATGTGGTGAGCGTGACGAGATAATTTTTGCGCGTGCGTGGCGACCATTTAGATTCGCCGATCCAATCTTCAACGTCCTGCCGATGCACCTCGTGCAACTTCATCTTGCCAAATTCCTCTTTCAGCACGTTGAAATAACTCTCATATTGAACCATTGTCTTGGGCTTACAAGACATCGCCTTTCGGCTTGTTAAAAATTCTTCGGACAATTCGTCAAACGATCTCATCCCACCAACCGGCATCGCGTGCTTGATGTAGAAGTTTAGAGCCTCCGCGAGAGTTGGTTTAGGAATTATGTCCAGTTTTGCTAAACGCCCGAAGGCATTCCGTGCTTCGTTAATTTGGTTCGGCGTTAGCTCAAAGTAGGAAGCGCCATGCTTTTGCTTCGGCGCGTGCTGAGTTTCGACCCATTCTTTGGCGGCCTGGTAGGTGGAGAAAACCTTTTTCACTTCGTTGCCGCCCGTGAATCTCTTGCCGAGTCGAACGCGCCAAAATTCTTTAACGCCGTTCGTATCTTTGTAAATACTTACGCCTGGAATTTCTGTTTTTCGCATAAAATGAAATCTTTCCACAATCTTTCCACGAAGTCAAATCCGTGCTCAAATCGCAAGGCTCATAACCTGAAGGTCGTTGGTTCAAATCCAGCCCCCGCAACCAATTTAGAATGACAAACACCCCTGTGAAAACAGGGGTTTTTTGTTGTTTTGGCTGCTGCCATTCATTCCATTTCCACCCGGCTAAAAAGGCCTAAAAAAGGGTATAAAATGATACCCAAGTGATACGAAGTGATATAGACCGGCAGCTTTTTTGGTCCAAAAAATTCAACCGTCAGGCTGAAAACCTGAATAGAAAACGGAGAATTTTCCGGTATCACTTCGTAGCACCCGGCGACAACGCCAGCCGGTTTGGATTTATTGGGTTTAAGTGATAAATCACTTTTATGTTGTTTACGTTATATGAAGGATTATCCGATCAAAACGCCCCGGCAGCTTGGAGCCACCCGCCAGGTTCAAAAGCTGACCCAGAAAGACGTCGGCACCAAGGTGGGCTTGGCTCAGAACGTGGTGTCGTTATTGGAAGCGGCTCCGGCGCGGGCAAGTTTTGGACGAATTTGCAAACTGCTATCGGCCTTGGATCTGGAACTCGTCGTGCGAACACGGGGAACCACGCCGACGACACACATTCTCAAGCTTCCGCTGGGTGTCAGCCCACAAGGGATTGCCCTGTCTTCATCGGTGGAAAACGAGTGGCTGTGTTCCGAAGTCGTCCGCTCCTACGGCATTGACGTTGCCAGAAGCTGGGTGGAAACCTTTGGCGAATACAAGGTGCTGGTCGTCGAGCGTTTTGATCGTCGCCCGGCATCGGGTGGCAAGTGGTATCTCCGCCTGCCGCAGGAGGATTTTTGTCAGGCAACGGCAACGCTTCCCGGTCTGAAATACGAAAGCGACGGCGGCCCCGGCATTGCCAAGGTGATGAACCTGCTTTTGGGTTCGGAACAATCTGAAATGGACCGTCGGGATTTCATGCGCACACAGGTGGTGTTCTGGCTGCTGGCGGCGATTGATGGCCATGCGAAAAATTTTAGCGTCTTCCTGCTGCCGGCCGGGGCATACAAATTGACGCCGCGCTATGACATTTTATCCGCTTATCCCGTGCTGGGGCATGGCCGTGGAAAACTGGCACGGGAGAAAATCAAAATGGCCATGGCGGTGCAGGGTAAAAACCGGCATTTCCGATGGCAAGAGATTCATGGCCGGCATTGGATTGAAACGGCCAAGCGATGCGGATTTAGTGAAATGAAATCCGTCCTGGAGGACGTGATTGTCAGAACGCCGAAGGCCATCGAACACGCACGCGGTATCATTCCAGCGAGATTTCCGGGTCAAATTGCGGATGCCATTCTTAGCGGAATCAAGGCGCGGGCGGAACAACTGAAAGCGGAGCTGTCGGCCTGACCGGACTTTTTCAGCTAAAAATCACTTCGCATCACCTGGGTTGGTGACCGACTGTTTTTCAATTCCAGGGAACGGAGGATTTTTCCCGGCGTGAGCTGTGAGAATTGCCGGGCCTCCGTGCGACTGGGCCCAAAGGCGGCGGCAAAATTCTTCCGGACATTGGCAACAAATGGTTAGTCGGCAGCTGAATGGGCTAGCACTATATTGCTTAACAACGGCAAAAAATGTCCAGTCAGTCCACAGCCACCTTGGAACCGCCCGCCACTTTGGCGGAGGCGCGGTGCTTTCATTGCGGCGAACCGTGCCCGGACGATTCGCTGGCGCTGGGCGAAAAACTGTTTTGCTGCCTGGGCTGCCAGACCGTGTTCAGCCTGCTGCAAGAAAACGGACTGGAACGGTTTTATGAATTGAACGCGGCACCGGGCATCCGCATCCGCGCCGCGTCCGCCGCCATCAAATGGGCGTTTCTGGACGATCCGGCCGTGCAGGAAAAGCTGTTCGATTTCGCGGACAAGACGCAGGCGCGGGTCACGCTGCATTTGCCGGCGATTCATTGCGTGGCGTGCGTGTGGCTGCTGGAAAATCTCTTCAAGCTGCATCCAGGCGTCGGCCGGTCGGTGGTGAATTTCTCGCGGCGCGAGGCGGCCATCGCGTTTGCGCCGGACAAAATCAAGTTCAGCGAGCTGGCGGCGCTGCTGGCCTCCATCGGCTACGAACCGCAATTTACGTTTGGCGAAACGGACCAGGCCAAACCCGTTTTATGGCGGCAAAAAAGCTGGTTGCAAATCGGGCTGGCCGGCTTTGCCTTCGGCAACATCATGATCATGTCGCTGCCGTTTTATCTGGGGCTGGACAGCTTCAACGGCCCGTGGTTCAAGGCGTTTGCCGGCTGGCTGGCGCTGGCGCTGGCGCTGCCGGTGGTGACTTACAGCGCGGCCGATTTCTGGCGCGCGGCGTGGGCGAGCGTGCGCCAGCGGATGCTGACGATGGAAGTGCCGATTGTGCTGGGACTCACGGCGATTTACGGTTCCAGCATTTTTGACGTGTTCTGGCAGCGCGGCCCCGGCTACTGCGATTCGCTGTGCGGCTTGATTTTCTTTCTGCTGTGCGGCCGGCTGTTTCAGAAAAAAACCTACGACCGGCTGACTTTCGACCGCGATTACAAAGGCTTTTTTCCGTTGTCCGTGGTGCGGAAAAATTCCGGCGGCGAAGAAAGTGTGGCAATTTCCCGGCTGCAAACCGGCGATCATTTGATTTTGCGCAACGGCGAACTGGTGCCGGCGGATGCGAAGCTGATCAGCGGCGACGCCTGCATGGATTACAGTTTTGTGACCGGCGAATCCGAGCCGGTGAAATGCGCGCCGGGCGAGCGGCTTTATGCCGGCGGCCGGCAGGTGGGCGGCGCGATTGAAATCGAAACCGTCAAGCCGGTCGCGCAAAGCTACCTGGCCGCGCTCTGGAACAACGAGGCGTTTCACAAGCCGGGCAATTACGAGCTCGATTCGCTGACGAACCGCTACAGCAAACGCTTCACGAAACTGGTCATCGGCGTGGCGCTGGCGGCGGCGGTGTTCTGGTTTTTTCACGATGCCGCCAAAGCGTTGAAAGCCTTTACCTCGGTTTTGATCGTGGCGTGTCCGTGCGCGCTGGCGCTGGCCGCGCCGCTCACGCACGGCACGGCGCAACGGCTGCTGGCGCGGTTGAACATTTTTTTGAAGAACGCGCTGGTCATCGAACGCATGGCGGAAGTGGACACGATTGTTTTGGACAAGACGGGCACGCTGACCACGGCGGACGCGGGCGGCGTCTGTTTTCAAAAAGCGGTAAGCGGTAAGCGGAAAGCGGAAACTGAGTTGTCCAGCGATGAAGCAAAATGGATTAGTTCGCTGGCGCGGCTTTCGACGCATCCAAATTCTGTGCGCATCGCCAAGGCGCTGGGCGCGGCGGCGTTGCCGGCGCGCGGATTCAAAGAAATCCCCGGTGGCGGCATCGAAGGCGAAGTGGCCGGCCACAAAATCCTGCTTGGCTCGCGGGCGTGGGTGGAAAGCCAAATTGAAAGCGGAAAGCGGAAAGCGGAAAGCGGAAACCAGCCAGAGCCGCCGCTCGTTGGAGCCAACGTCTGGGTGGCGATGGACGGGGTTTTACACGGCGCGTTTGTTTTGGAAAACACGCTGCGACCGGAAGTGGAAAAACTGATCGCCCAGCTCGGCGGCCGATTTGACCTAGCGCTCTTGAGCGGCGACAACGAGCGCGAAGCGGCGCGGTTCAAAAAAATCTTCGGTGTCACGGCGGTGCTGCGTTTCAACCAAAGCCCGGCGGACAAATTAAATTTCATCCGCGAACTTCAGGCGCGCGGCCGCAAAGTGATGATGGTCGGCGACGGTTTGAATGACGCCGGCGCGCTGAAGCAGGCGGAAGTCGGCGTGGCCGTCGTGGAAAAGATCGGTGTGTTTTCGCCGGCGAGCGATGTGATTCTGGACGCGGCGCAGGTGCCGAAGCTGGCGCAGGTGCTGGATTTTTCGCGGCGCGCGGCGCGCGTGGTGCGGGCTGGCTTTGTGATTTCAGCGTTTTATAATATCGCCGGGGTCAGCATCGCCGCCGCCGGCCTGTTGGCCCCGATTGTGTGCGCGATTTTGATGCCGGCGAGTTCCGTTTCCGTCGTGGTCTTTGCGTGTGTCGTCACTCTGTGGATGGCGCACCGCGTCGGACTGCGGGCGGAACCGCAAAATTCGTCGGAACCATTTGCTGAAAAATAATACCATGCAACCTCACGATTCGCCCGAAAGCGCCGCCTGGAAAAAGCTGGCGAATTCCGCCGTGGTGCGCGAGCAGCAGATGGCGTTCACTTGCGCCACGGGCGTGCCGCTGACGCTCGCGGCGGCGAGCACCCACGCGCTGGCCGACGGGACGTTTTGCGTGAAAGGCTGTCTCGGCGATCCCAGCGGCACACTCTGCCAGCGCAAATTGTTGCAGGCGGAAAAACGTGCGGTGACGCAGACCGGCATGGTGCAATATAGCTGCCCGTCCGGGCTGATGAAAATTCTGGTGCCGGTGTTCATCAACGGCCGGCATGCCGGCAGCCTGTTGGCCGGACCGTTTTCCTTGCATTCGCTGGACGGCCCGCGCCTGGCGCAGCTCGTGGGCCGGCTGGACAAATTGGGCTTGAGCGATCGCGCGGATCAATTGCAGACGACCTGGCGTTTTACGCCGCGGTTATCCTCGGCCAAATGCCGCGCGGCGGGAACGCTGCTACAGATGTTTGGCAAATATCTGGAAGAATGTGGCAAACAACAACTGCGGTCGCGTGCACCACGCGCTTCCAGCTTGCTGCAAAAAATCGAATCCTTTCTCGCCGAATGTCAGACCGACCAGGTGTCGCTGAAGGCCGTGGCGGCGTGCGTCAATTTGAGCCCGTGCCATTTTTGTTCGGTGTTCAAAAAACAAACCGGTTTGACCTTCAGCCAGTATCGGACGCGGCAGCGGCTGGAAAAGGCGCGGCAGCTCCTGGGCGATCCCGAACGGCGCGTGAGCGACGTGGCGTTCGAGGCGGGCTTCGAGTCCATCCCGTATTTCAACCGCGCCTTCCGGCGGGCGTTCGGCTGTTCGCCCTCGCAATACCGCGTCCGGCAGCCCGGTCAAAATCCAGGTCAAGAAAATCACAATTCAGGCGTAGCGCCAAATGCCGCCGGCAGCTTCAATAATTAAAGTGAAAAAGAACCGCCGTTGCGAACCAAACTCATGCCCTTCACCTTGCACCGCCGAAGCGTGAGAACGAGCGCCCGATTGCCCGCATGAATGTCATCATCCTATTGATTCTGGCGAGCCTGGCGGTGGCGCTGATTTTTTTGGCCGGCTTCATCTGGGCCGTCCGCAGCGGACAGTATGAAGACACCCTGACGCCTGCGCTGCGGGTGCTGACTGAAGAATCCAAAATTTCCGAATCCAAAACAAAACCGAAATGAACACGAACATAGAAACCTTCAAATATGACAACCGGATCGTGCGCGCCTTTGCGATCGCGACCGTCCTCTGGGGCATCGTCGGCATGCTCGTCGGCATGCTCGCCGCCGTGCAGTTGTTTTTTCCGGACGCGAACCTGAATTTGCAGTTCATCACCTTTGGCCGCATTCGGCCGCTGCACACGAATGCGGTGATCTTCGCCTTTGTCGGCAACGGCATGTTCATGGGCATTTACTATTCGCTGCAACGGTTGTGCAAGGCGCGGATGTTCAGCGATTTCGTCAGTTGGTTCCATTTCTGGGGCTGGCAGACCATCATCGTGGCGGCGGCGGTCACGCTGCCGATGGGGTTTACGACGAGCAAGGAATACGCGGAACTCGAATGGCCGATCAAGATCGCCATCGCGGTGGTCTGGGTCGCGTTCACGGTGAATTTGATCGGCACGATTTTGAAGCGCCGCGAAAAACACATGTATGTGGCGATCTGGTTTTATTTGGCAACGGCGCTGACGGTGGCCGTGCTGCATATCACCAATTCGATGACCATGCCCGCCGGGCTGTTTAAGAGCTATTCGATGTATGCCGGCGTGCAGGATGCGCTGGTGCAATGGTGGTATGGCCACAACGCCGTCGCGTTCTTCCTGACCACGCCGTATCTCGGCCTCATGTATTATTTTCTGCCGAAGGCGGCGAACCGGCCGATTTTTTCCTACCGGCTTTCGATCATTCATTTTTGGGCGCTGATTTTTCTCTACATCTGGGCCGGGCCGCATCATCTGCTTTACACCGCGCTGCCGGACTGGGCGCAGTCGCTCGGCATGGTGTTTTCGCTGATGCTGATCGCGCCGAGCTGGGGCGGCATGTTGAACGGCCTGCTCACCTTGCGCGGCGTTTGGGACAAAGTGCGCCAGGACCCCGTGCTGAAATTCATGGTTGTCGCCGTGACGGCTTACGGCATGGCGACGCTGGAGGGACCGCTGCTCGCAATCAAAACGGTGAACTCGCTCTCGCATTACACCGACTGGACGATTGCGCACGTTCACACTGGTGCGCTGGGCTGGAACGGCTTTCTGACGTTCTCGATGCTGTATTATCTTTTCCCGCGACTTTACAAGACACAATTGTGGTCCACCAAACTGGCGAACTACCATTTCTGGATCGGGCTGCTGGGCATGATGTTTTACATTCTGCCGATTTATGTCGCCGGCATCACGGAAGGGCTGATGTGGAAACAATTCAACAAGGATGGCTTCCTGCAATATCCAAACTTCCTTGAAACCATCGTGCAGGTGGTGCCGATGTTCCGCCTGCGCGCGATCGGCGGCACGCTCTATCTCCTTGGCACGTTCCTGATGGCTTACAATTTGTATCGCACGGCCAAGGCCGGCCAGTTTGAGCCGGACACCGAGGCGCAGGCGGCACCCCTGGAAAAAACCGTCAGCGCCGGCGCGCATGGGAAATATAGTTTCCACCGGATGCTCGAAGGCAAGCCGCTGCTGTTCACGGTGCTGGCGCTCGTGTCCATCCTCATCGGCGGCATCGTCGAGATCATTCCGATGTATCTCATCAAGCAAAATGTCCCGACCATCGCCAGCGTCCATCCTTACACGCCGCTGGAAGTTCTGGGCCGCGACCTTTACATCCGCGAGGGCTGCCTCGGCTGCCATTCGCAAATGATCCGGCCGTTCCGCTCCGAAACCGAACGCTACGGCGAATATTCCAAGGCCGGCGAATTTGTCTATGACCATCCGTTCCTGTGGGGCTCCGAGCGCAAAGGCCCGGACCTCGCGCGCGAAGGCGGCAAATATCCCGACGCCTGGCATTTTAATCACCTGGACGATCCGCGCGCCACGTCGCCCGGCTCCATCATGCCGCGCTACTCATGGTTGCTGACGCAAACACTCGACACGACTTCGCTGCCGTCGCGGCTGGCGGCGCTACGCCGGGTCGGCGTGCCGTATCCCGCCGGTTATGAAAACGGCCCCGCGCAAAAAGACTTGCAGGCACAGGCGGAAAAAGTCGTCGCCAACCTGAAGCTGGGTTCGGTCAAAGCGGATTCGGACAAGGAAATTATCGCCCTCATCGCGTATCTGCAACGGCTCGGC
>CAJAQO010000070.1 GCA_903944085.1 uncultured Verrucomicrobia subdivision 3 bacterium | reverse complement strand
GCAAACAGCTTGCCAGCCTTTTTACGGCGCTTTGCCATCGCAGCCTGATCTCGTGTCTTCGACAGGTCGAAACTATACCAAACCAACCAATTCTTGTCACCCTATTATGCGAGTCTCAATAAATATGGATTGGGGTTTCGCAGTTTGAAGATTGAAATGCACCGCTGCTGTTCCAAAATCCTTGGGGGAATTACCGGCTGTTTGTTGCACACATTGAAACAGAAGATCGTAGAATTGAAAACCAACAAAATAAATATGCGAAACATTTTTACTCAAACCTTAACTGTCTGTGCAACCGCTAGCGCCTTGACTTTCGTGACCGGCTGCCAAAGCGACGCTCACGGCTCCACACAAGCATCAGCCGTATCAGCAACGCCTGCGGTCACGGCTCCGGCAATACCTTCAGCCATAGCTGCGCCCACTCCGGCGGCAACGCAATCGGTGGTTCGCATCAAGGCCGGCGTGTCGGCACCGTTCACGGATTCCAGCGGCAACGTGTGGCAAGCGGAAACGGAATTTGAAGGCGGCGACGTGATCGAGCGCGACGCAAGCATGGAAATTGCCAATACTAAGGACGCCGGGCTTAATCGGTCCGAGCATTATGGAATGAGTTCCTTTTCCTGCAATTTTCCCAATGGTAAATATATTGCCAAACTTCACTTCGCCGAAACCTTCGATGGTATCACCGGTGCCGGCCAGCGCGTTTTCTCATTCAATGTGCAAGGACACGAGTTCAAGGATTTTGACGTCTATGTCAAAGCCGGCGGTTCGAATCGTGCCTACGTCGAAACTTTCCCGGTGGAAATCACCAATGGCAAATCCACCATCACCTTCGCGAGCAATATAGAAAATCCGCAAATCAACGCGCTCGAACTCGTGCCGCAATCGTGATTGTGTCGGGTTGCGAATTGGCAAATTAGGGGCTGGCGGTCATTGAGATTTTGAGACCTTGTAACCCAGCAGCGGCAGCATGGTTTGGGCATAACGCGTTCCTAATTCCCGATAGCCAGCCGCCGTGAAATGCAAATGATCCGGACGGCTGATGCAGCCGGCCGAGGAAACAACGTGCGCGGTGGGGATGGTGTTGGGCAAGTTGTCTATGATTTGATTCATGCTCGCACAAACGCCTTTTTGATCGGCCGGCACGAGTTCGCCGGCGATAAGCGGCACGTTTTTGGCCTTTAGGTCCAAATCTATCAGCAGGTTTTCATAGACGCCTTTGACTTTGTTCGGCCATTGTTTGTCGCCGGTGTTGGACTCGCCTTGATGCAACAGAATGCCTTTGATGACGCCGTCTTTCTGCGCCAGCCTGGCCGTGTCCACGAGGTGCTGGTAGGGATTTCCATCGTAAGTCTTGATGATGTTTTTCATCCAAGACGCCGCCGTGGATGCGTATGCCTGGTAATTCGTCTTTTCAAACAATTCAATTTTGCAGCCGGCGACCGAGACATTGACGATGCCCACCTTGATGTTTGGCGGGAGATTGGAAACGAGTGTCCGGCCAAAATAATCCGCCGGGCAAAGACCCGAGCCTGGCCGGCACAGCGGAGGAACTGCCGGATACCAATTGCCGTTGGTTCGGCCTAGGCTTGGAAAATCAACCGACGCGAACATTTGCAAACGCTCATCCACCGGACCCTTGTCCTGCGGTTCAATGCCCGGAAAGCCCTCCATGTTTGACTGACCAAAGCACAGGAAAACGTAAAAATGTTTATCGGGAGCTTTCATTTTTTGACCTTGCTGACTTTGGACATGGGCGCAGCCGGACAACAGTAACAATCCTGCCGTGTGGATAAGAAATCGTGAGATCATTTGCATAATTGATTTTATGGATAAAATTGTAGCGAGACAATCCCTCTCAATTCAAGAAATCGTCGGTTCGGGGGCGATTATTATTTTGGTTGTTCGCCGGAGGCTAAACGAATCAGGGCTTCACAGGCTGGCTTGGGTCTGTCATTGGCGTCGAAGAGCAATGGTCGTCCTTGCGCACGCCAAGAGACGCCGTCGTTCACACCCCAGAACGTGATGACTTTCACAAATTTCTCGTGTTTCTTGAATGCCCGAAACAGTTCCACATAGGCGTCGGCCTGTTTCTTGTCGGCGTCGCTCACTAGACCGCCTTGCGTGGTCGCGGCATTGGCGGCGACGTCTCCGCTAATGCTGCGCTGTCCGCCCTGGGCGCTGTTGACGTCGAGCTCGGTAATGTGAATCGGCAAGCCGAGCGTTTCCAAATCGGTAAGCACCTTGTCTTCTTCCTCGAAACTCGGTGAGGTGACGCTGACATGGGTTTGCGAGCCGATAGCCATGATCGGGACTCCCTGTGCTTGAAGTGACTTGATTAACGTGATGAGTTTTTGCCGTTTCGCGGGATTTTCCAGGGAATAATCATTGTAACGAAGAATCGCATTTGGATCTGCTTCATGGGCGTATTCAAAGGCCTTGGCGATGAAGTCCGGTCCGATGATTCGCTCCCAAGGCGAGGAGCGTAGGATGTTGGTGCCGCCATCGGCCAGAGCCTCATTTACGACATCCCAGACTTTGATCTTTCCTTTGTAACGGCCCACCACGGTGGCGATGTGGTCGTGCATCCGTTGCAGCAACTCTTCGCGGGAAGCATGGGGTCCGTTCAGGTTAAAACCTCCGAATCCGCGGTTGAATCGTCGCCCGCGAAATCCATTGGTCCCGGGTGCGTTGGTGTTGTCAGCCAATGCTGGCCTTGGTGCGAGTGAATTGTTCGCGGCGGACGACAAATTCGTTCCTTGAAATACCCAGCCCGGTGTCTGGCCGTGCCAGACGAGCGTGTGTCCGACGATATACATGTGGTGGGTGAGGCCGAAGTTCACAAAGGCATCGGCCGGGGCAAAATTGTAGCCGTCCGGTCCGGGATTTGGTTGAATGAGCGCCCACTTCAAATCGTTCTCCGGGGAAATTTGGTTGAACTGTTCGGTGACGACGGAAATGTCTTTGTTGATCTGATCCATGCTTCGATTGACATTGTCGGCCCGAACGGCGGCGTTCATTGTGATCGTTCGATTGATGGCAACGCCCAGATAGAAATGATCTTTGTAAGCCTCGTTGAGGGTCGTGGGCTGATTTTCAGCAGCCGGGGCGGTTGCCCCAATGGCAAGCAATGTCGTCATGAGCAGGCTGATGCCTGAACTGAAACTTGAGTTATAGGATTTCATATTGGTGAGGTTCGGCCTTGCATCAAATTTGCGGATAGCGTCGCGGTGAGGCATAAGCCACGGTTTAGTTGATTTGTAAAGCATCGGAAAATCGGCTTGGCGCATAGCTTCGGAGCCAAAGCATGAATAACTGCCAGGCCTGAATTTCTGGAAAATAACACATTCCAAACAACCAGCAAAAGCTCAAAACATTTCGCGCCAACTAATCTCCACATCTGGATTTCCCTGAAGTTTACCACGCACAGGCCAGGGTGCTATATGACAGTCATCATATTGGCCGGAACGACGCTTGTGCTGCAAACTTATCGAATACGACCAAAACCTAACGAATGGAAAAATCGCATCGCATTCCAGCGTCTCTTTTCGCACAATCCAAATCACTGGTTTGCCCTTCGCCATGAGTAACGGTATTTTTGCTGGCATGAAAACCCATATTCTTAAACTGACCGCCCTTTTTCTTCTCGGCCTGACTCTGCACGTCCGCGCCGGCAACGCGCGGAATCCCATCATCCAGGCGGACGTGCCAGACATGGCGATGATCCGCGTGGGCGACACCTATTACATGAGCAGCACCACGATGCACATGAGTCCCGGGCTGCCGATCATGAAGTCCAAAGACCTGGTCAACTGGCAACTCGTGAACTATGCCTACGACATTCTCGACGATGTGGATGAGTTGACCCTTGTGAATGGAAAAAATTCCTATGGCCGAGGTTCCTGGGCGAGCAGCCTGCGGTATCACGACGGGATCTTCTACGCGACGACGTTTTCCGGCACGACGGGCAAAACGTATGTTTACACGACCAAGGACATCGAGAAAGGGCCGTGGAAAGCATCGTCCTTCAAACCAGCGCTGCACGACCATTCCCTGTTTTTTGACGACGACGGTTGCGTTTATATGGTGAACGGCGGCGGCAATCTTCGTTTGACCGAGTTGACGGCGGACGCGTCGGCAATCAAACCCGGCGGATTCAACCAAGTCATCATCACGAACGCCAGCGCGGTGGCCGGGCCGAATGTCGGCCTCAACGCGGAAGGCTCGCAACTGTTCAAACACGACGGAAAATATTTTCTCTTCAACATCACCTGGCCGCGCGGCGGAATGCGCACCGTGATCATTCACCGCGCGGACAAAATCACCGGGCCGTATGAAGGCCGCGTTGGCTTGATGGACAAAGGCGTGGCGCAGGGCGGTCTGATTGATACGCCGCAGGGCGACTGGTATGCGTATCTGTTTCAGGATCACGGCGCGGTCGGACGAATTCCTTATCTTGTGCCGGTGAAATGGCAAGACGGCTGGCCGGTGCTTGGTGAAAACGGTAAGGTGCCCGACACGCTGGATCTTCCCGCCAGCACGGGCGTCATTCCGGGCATTGTGGCCTCTGATGAATTTGACCGTCGTGCCGGCGATCCCGCGTTTCCGCTGGTCTGGCAGTGGAACCACAATCCCAACAACAAATTTTGGTCGGTCACGCAACGACCCGGTTTTTTGCGCCTCACCACCGGCCGGGTTGACACCGATTTTCTTTCCGCAAGAAACACGCTCACGCAACGAACCTTTGGCCCAGAATGTTCGGGCACGACCACGATTGACGTTTCGAATCTGAGGGATGGTGATTTCGCGGGTCTGGCTTTGCTGCAAAAAAATTACGGACTGGTTGGCGTAAAGTCGGATGGCGGCACCAACTTCATCGTGATGGTGAGCGCAGTTTCCCGGCCGCCTGTCGAAGTGGAGCGCGTTCCCTTGACGCAAACAAATGTTTTTCTGAAGGCGGAATGTGATTTCAAAAACCGCGCGGATAAGGCGAAGTTTTTTTATAGTCTGGATGGCAAGTCATGGAACGCGATCGGCAGCCAATTGAAAATGTCCTACACGCTGCCGCACTTTATGGGTTACCGGTTTGGTCTGTTCAACTTTGCGACCAAGACGGCTGGTGGTTACGCGGATTTTGATTATTTCCATATGGGCGATAAAATCCAGTAATTCCCGACATCAATTTCAAGCCAGTGCTATTAACGGAACATCCACTCGACGTGAACAAAAAATCACCCAACTTAAGCCGCCGACGTTTTGTTTCCACATCCTCGGCTGCCATCGCCTTGCCGATTATTATGCCGAGCTCCATCTTTGGCCAGACCGCCCGTCCAAACGCATCTCACCTTGGCCAGATTTCGATGCTTGCAGGCCGAAAAATCAAATGGGATGTGGCAAAAGAAGAAATCATCGGCGATGCTGATGCCAGCAAACTGCTCACTCGCGAATATCGCGCACCGTGGAAACCGGGTTGACGACACCATCAATACAACAAAACACGACCGCCCCAAATTATTTCAAAACTTGAATTAGTTATGAAACGGATCGTCCAATATCTCACTGCAACTTTCGCAACACTTTTATTGTGCAAACTCGGGTTTGCGCAGCCTGCGCCGTCGCCGGCGGCGACCGGCTCCACGAACGCCGCCTCGCGCCAGCCAATGCCTAGTTACCGCCTGGGCGCGGACAAGCCTGCGCCGCGCTCCGATAAAAATTCGCAGCTCGCCCACGAACAGTTGGTCGAAAAAGCCAAGCAGGGGGGCATTGACATTTATTTTGAGGGCGACTCCATCACGCGCCGCTGGGGAACGAAAGACCCCCAGTATTCGGAGAACTTGGCGAACTGGACCACGAATTTCTTCGGCTGGAACGCGGGCGACTTTGGTTGGGGCGCGGATCTTACCCAAAACATTCTCTGGCGACTGGAGAACGGCGAACTGGATGGCGTAAATCCCAAGGTCATCGTCATTCTCGCCGGCATCAACAACGTGGGCACGAATCCTGGCGGCGAAGAAAAGGTGACCGACATCACGCGCGGCTTGCAGGCCATGGTAAAAGTCACCCAGGAAAAAGCGCCGTCCGCCGTTATCATCCTCACCGGAATCTTTCCGCGCAACGACAACATGGCGGTGATTCCCGAGATCAATCAGATCAACGCAAATCTCGCGAAAATGGCGGACGGAAAAAAGATTCGATACATCAACATCAATGACAAGCTGGCGGACAAGGGCGGGAAATTGTTTCCAGGCTTGTCGCGCGATCGTTTGCATCCCACGGTCAAGGGTTACCAGATTTGGGCGGACGCCTTGAAACCGATCTTGACGGAGATTCTCGGCCCGCCCGCCAAAACCGACCATGCGCCGCCGCCGAGCGGCGACCCGAGTCTGAATAGTTCCTTGAATGCAACTCCCGCAAAAAAGGCGAATTAAAAACCTCGTCAGGCTAAAAAACGACAATGAGTTTTAACTGGATCGTCATAATGAAATCAGCCGCATTTTTTTTGGTTCTTTCGCTCGTGGTGTTGCCGCCAGCCCAGGCGGCGACCGCCACGATTGATCCGACCAAGGCGTATCAAACCATTGAAGGTCTCGGCGGTGCGACGGCGTTTTATGCGGGCTGGATACCGGCCCATCCTTACCAGATGGAGATATACACCAACGCGTTCGCCGGCTTGAATCTTTCGATGCTGCGGCTGGGTGATTGGTATCGCTACCAAACTCCATTGGCGGGTTTTGATTCGGCCGCCACGGCGATTGTTTCCAACGCCAATCGTGTTTTGGGCCATCCGGTTCCGGTCTATATGAGTTCATGGTCGCCGCCGGCGTTTTTGAAAAGCAACGGCCAGGTCGGCAACGGCGGCACGCTGATCCTCACCAACGGTAGTTTTGCTTACACCAATTTTGCCCAGTATTGGTATGACTCGATTCAGGCGTATCAGTCCAATGGCGTCAACCTTACCTGGGCCAGCATCCAGAACGAACCGGACTTTGTCGCGGGCTATGACTCGTGCATTTTTCATCCAACCGAGGACACGGTGAATGGCACGAACTACGCCAGTTATTCCAAAGCCCTCGACGCGGTCTATCAAAAGCTGACCAACCTGCCGTCGCCGCCAAAACTGCTCGGGCCGGAATGTGTGCATATCTCCTACAACGACCTTATCAATTACGCGGCCACGATGAACTCAAACAGTTTCTATGGCGTGGCGCACCATCTTTACGGCGACGGCGGTTCGACGGGCGATTCATTCCTACCCGCCATCAGTTCCGCGACAAATGTTTTCCGCAGCAAGCCGCATTTCATGACGGAGTATGGCGATGTCTTTGACATGATCGAATGTGCAAACTTGATCCACAACTCGCTCGTGGTCGAACAGGTCAGCGGCTACAACCATTGGAATCTCATTTGGCCGGGCACGAACGGCGGGCTGATTCAGATTGAAAATCCGTATGCTTCCCAATCCACCTGGACCAACGCGCCGCCCGGCACGCCCACGCAGTCGCACGGTTGGTGGTATTCGCCGAGTTACTGGTCCATGAAACATTTTTCCTATTTCATCCAGCCCGGCTTCCGGCGCGTGAGCGAGACGGACACCGACAACAATGTCCGGGGTTCGGCGTATCTTTCAGCGAACGGTCTGCGGCTGGTGGTGGTGATGATCAACACCAACCCCACCGTGTCGTCCGCGATGACTTTCAATTTCGGCACGTTCAACGCCAGCGTTTCGAGTGTCTATCAGACTGCGGGCACCAACATGTTTTTATCGCTTGGCGCGCTGACCAATTCCCAGGTGCTGCCGCCGCGTTCATTGACGACGATTGTGCTGGATCAAACCAATGTGGTTGTCGGCGCGGCGTCGAATCCATTGCCGGCCAACACTGCCAGCGGCATCGCCCTCAACTCGACGTTGAGCTGGACGGCGGGCAACAACGCGCTGGGACACGCGCTTTATCTCGGCATCAATTCCAACATCGTGGCGCAAGCCACAACCGTCGCGCCAGAATTTCAAGGCGTGTTGTCGGCGACGAATTTCGCCCCGTCGCTGCTTTCGGGGCTGACTTATTATTGGCGCGTGGATGAAATTGCCGGAGTCAACGCGAAGGTTGGCTCGGTCTGGTCGTTCAGCACCGTCGCGCCAAGCGCGAACTTCATCTTGGATGCATCTGACGCCGCCGGTTCTACCTCTTTCGGCGCGATTGGCAATTGGGTGACCAATGGCACGGCGAATGCCGCGACAACTGCGCCCGGCCCGGGCGGAGCCTATTACACCGGCCCGTATATTCTGCGAACTCCGACGACGGGCGGTCCATTCACCTTCGCGGGAAGTTCGTTGACAATTTCTCCGGGCGGCTCGCTGTATGACAAGGTCGGAACTGTCACGATGACGGTCTATAACTTGACCAACAATGGCGTGGGACCGGACAATGCCGTGGGCGGGACCTTAACCTTGTTGGGCAATATGTATGTTCCCATCAGTGGTGGCGGCATGAACACAGGTTCTGGAAATTCAAGCGGCACCGACAATCGCACGATCAGTTGTGGTATGACCATCAGCGGCGCGGGGGCTTTGACGAATTACAGTGCCGATCCGAACTGGCCAAGCCATCCGACCGCGCAAGGCACTGTGATTTACACGGGGAATAACACCACATTCGCCGGTCCGCAAGTCATCATGAACAACACGGTCGTGCAGGCCAGTTCGCAGGCCAACCTGGGCGGCAATCCGGCGACCTTCAACGCCGCGCAACTGCTGCTCAATAATGGCACGTTCCAGCCGCTGGCGAGCTTCGCTCTGAACAATCCGAACAGCGGCATCACCATCGGTGCCAACGGCGGCGTCTTCAACGTCGCCTCCGGCCTCACGCTGACGATTTCAAATCCCGTCACTGGCGCGGGAATTCTGTTGTGCAGTGGCGGCGGCACTTTGCAAATCGCAGGGCGCAACAGCGCGACGGGAAGTTTAATCGTCAGTAACAGCACGCTCGCGGCACTCGGCAGCGCCATTTTTAACCACGCGCAACTCGGCGTGAGCAACAACGCCGCGTTGGATGTGACGGCCTTGACGGTTCCGTTCAGCATTGGCAACGGCATCGCGCTTGCTGGAAATTTGCGCGCTGCGATCAACAAAACCAATTTCACGTCGCTGCTCGTCACGAGCAACCTCACTTACGGCGGCACACTGACATTGAGCAACCTCGGCCCGGCGCTCGCTTACGGCGACACGGTCAAGTTGTTTAGCGCTTCCAATTATTCCGGTGCGTTCAGTAGCATCGTTCCGGCCGTGCCCGGCCCGGGATTGCTTTGGAACACGAACTGGCTTTCCGTGAACGGCACGATTTTCCTCAGTTCAACCAATCCAGCGCTCATCACGCCGCCGCGCATCACTGGCGCACAGATGCTCAATGAAAACCTGGTCGTCGCCGGCACGAATGGCAACGCGCCGGGAAATAATTTTTACACGCTGGCCTCGACGAATCTGTCGCTGCCGCTCACGAACTGGACGATCCTCGCGACGAATCAATTCGGAGCGGGCGGCGGATTTGCTTTCACGAACACTTTGGACTCCACCAAACCGCAGCAATTTTTTATGATCCGTGTCCCTTAACGACAACAACACATGAAACTACTCAACACATTCCTGATAGGCGCAACCGTCGCGATTTCAAGTCCTGCCGCCAGTCCGACCTTTACGGTGGACGCCAGCCGTCCGGCTGGGAAGGTCAGTCCCACGCTTTACGGCCTGATGACCGAGGAAATCAATCACAGTTACGATGGCGGGCTTTACGCCGAGCTAATTCAGAATCGCGCTTTTCTCGACAATGCGGCCAAGCCCGTTCACTGGTCGTTGGTGAAGGGTGATAATTCCGCTGCAACGATCGCACTCGATTCCGCCAATGCTTTCAATGACAAACTCACGACGAGCCTGCGGCTGACGGTGACGCAGGCGGACAAAAAACATTCTGCGGGCGTGGCTAACGATGGCTATTGGGGAATTCCGGTGCAGCCCAAGACAACTTATCGCGCCAGCATTATTGCAAAGGCTGATTCCAATTTTTCCGGCCCGCTGACGATCGCAATCGTGAGCGATGACGGAAAAAAAGTTTATGCCGCCGGAAAAATTTCAGGACTCGCGGCGGACTGGAAAAAATTCGAGGTGACGCTCAAAACCGGCCGGGCAATGCCTACGACGAAAGCACATTTTGTCATCACGATGCATCAGCCAGGAACTGTCTGGCTCGGCCTGGTCTCGCTGTTTCCGCCGACGTGGAACGGCCAGCCAAACGGGTTTCGCAAAGACTTGCTGCAAATGCTGGCGGACTTGAAGCCGAAATTTCTGCGCTTTCCCGGCGGCAATTATGTCGAAGGCGATACGGTGGAAACGCGATTTGATTGGAAAAAAACCATCGGCCCGATTGAGGAGCGGCACGGCCATCCGTGTCCGTGGGGCTATCGTTCGACCGATGGGCTGGGGCTTCTGGAATTTTTGAATTGGTGCGAGGACATGAAAGCCGAGCCGCTGCTGGCGGTTTATGCCGGTTATTCGCTTAAAGGAATGCACGTCAATCCCGGCGCGGAACTCGAACCATTCGTGCAAGATGCTCTCGACGAGATTGAGTATGTGACCGGCGACACGAATACGAAATGGGGCGCGAAACGTGCGAAGGACGGACATCCCGCGCCGTTCCCGTTGCATTACGTTGAAATCGGCAACGAGGATTGGTTCGATAAATCGAAAAGTTACAGCGCACGGTTCGCGCAGTTTGCCGACGCGATCAAGGCAAAATATCCGCAGCTCAAAACAATTTCCACCATCGGCAACGACCAACCGGAAAATATGCGCGTGAGCAGCCGCAAGCCCGACATGACGGATGAACATTACTATCGTTCGGCGGATGAATTTCTCCGCATGTCGCCCGGCTACGCGAAAAAATATGACCGCAGCGGTCCGGAAATTTTCGTCGGCGAATGGGCGGCGTATGAAACCCCGTTCGTGCCGTGGGACCGGCGTTCGCAAAAAGAACCGCCTACGCCGAACTTGAAGGCGGCGCTGGGCGATGCCGCGTTCATGGCGGCGATGGAACGGAATTCCGACTTGATCAAAATGCAATGCTACGCGCCGCTGCTTGTGAACGTGAATCCCGGCGGTCGCCAGTGGCGGCCGAACCTGATCGGCTACGATGCGCTCTCGGCTTACGGTTCGCCGAGCTATTATGCGATCCAGATGTTCAGCCGGAATGTTGGCGACGAAATTATTGCCACCGCGTCCACCGAAACAGCCATTCAGGGTTGCGCCACGCGCGACAGCCAGACCGGCGAAGTTTTTCTCAAGCTGGTGAACCCGCAGACGAACGCAGTGTCGCTGAACCTCGAGATCAAAGGTGTTCACGCGCTCGCTTCCAAAGGCAGCGCCATCATACTGGCTGGAAATCCGGACGATTCCAATTCCATCACCCAGCCGAAAAGGGTTGTCCCGGTCACGAAAATGTTGCGCGGAGTAAAACCCGGCTTCACCTACGAAATGCCGCCGGCCAGCATCGTGGTGCTGAAACTGGAAACACACCCTTGAGTCAATGCACTCGGGCTTTAAACTGTTTTGCCTGTTTTTGGCTGCGTTCGTTTGCACCGGGCGTGGTGCGGAAAACACTTCGGGCGCGGATGGCAACGGCGCTTACGCCACGGGCAATTACCGGAACCTGTTTGCCGAGAACGGGCATTCGCCAAAAGAAATCCGGCAAAAAATTGACGGCGCCTTTCAGCAGTTGTTTCACGGCGATGCGACCAACCAGGCTGTTTATTATTCTGCCGGCGCGAATTCCAACGGCCCGCTGGCGTTCATCACCGACATCAAGCATCACGACGTGCGCACCGAGGGCTTGTCCTACGGCATGATCATCGCGGTGGAGCTGGACAAAAAAGCCGAATTTGACGCGCTGTGGAACTGGTCCAAGACGTTTTTATATTTTTCCGAGACGAATCATCCTTCGTTCGGTTTTTTTGCCTGGCAGGCACGAACCAACGGCGTGCGCATGAGCCAGTTCGTCGCGCCGGACGGCGAGGAGTATTATGTCACCGCGCTGTATCTCGCGGCCAATCGGTGGAAAAGTGGTGTCGGCATTTACAACTACCGGGCGCAGGCCGATGAATTGCTCACTCGCATGCGGCATCGGCCGAAAATCACCGGCCTCGTGCCCATGCCCTGGCGGAACACGAACGTGCTGGTCACGGCCGGCCCGTTGTTCGACGAGGAACACAAAATGGTTTTGTTTTCGCCCAGTTCCGAACGCAACCGCTATTCCGATCCATCCTATCATCTGCCGGCGTTTTACGAGTTGTGGGCGCGTCGCGGACCGAAGGAAGATGCGGAATTTTGGGAGCAGGCGGCCGCGGTAAGCCGGAATTACTTTGTCAAAGCAACCCATCCGGTCACCGCGTTGAATCCGTGCTACGCGAAATTCGACGCCTCAATCGTTGAGCGGTCGGGTCGCTACGGCACCAACTTCAGTTATGACGCTTTCCGCACCGCTGGCAACTGGTCGGTGGACTGGTCGTGGTGGGGCAAGGATCCGCGCGAACGCGAATTGAGCGACAAACTGCAGGCGTTTTTTGAATCAAAGGGAACGAATTACGGCTGCCAATTCACGCTCGATGGGAAACAGTTTGAAGACCGCCACGCGCAAGGCTTGGTGGCTGAAAATGCCGTCGCCAGTCTGGCGGCAACCGATTCCACTCGCGCGAAGAAATTTGTCGAGGAGCTTTGGCATACGCCGACGCCCGATGGATTGGAGCGTTACTATGAAGGCCTGCTTTACCTGATGTCGCTGTTGCATTGCAGCGGCGAGTTTCGGATTTGGTGAACCGATTTCAACCTCGCGCTGAAAAATAATCTTTGATTTTGCCATGATAAATTTCCACCGAGAATTTGTCGCGATCAGTCTGGCCGCTGCCGACCGTATTTAGGCGTTGCTGCCCCAGTTTTCTGCCGTTTATAATTCGTGCATGAGCCACGAAACTTTGCCCTTTGCCAGGTTTAGGCTCGGCTTGTTGGCTGCTGTGGGCTTCCTGTGTGCCTTGATTTTTGTTCGCGACATTCACGCACAGCCAGGCATTGAAGCCGGGCAAGCTTCCGGGCAGTTGCCGATCATCACAAATCTTTTACAGTTGTCAAAGCTGCTCGACACCTCGACGCGAATTATCGCCGATCTCCGCTTGGACGTGCTGGTTTTCTCGGCCAGCCGGGCGGAGATCGGAGTAGTGGCGGTGAAGGATAAAACCGGAAGTGAGGTTCTGGAATTGGGACGTCGCAGCATCACCATCGCGGCTGGCGACGTCCTCCATATTGAAAGTCAGCATTGCCTTTTGCGAAGACGAGAAGTCGGCATCCAGATTACCCGGGTGCCGGATCTTGACAATGACGGAGCCCATGCGCTCCGCAGGGTCACTGCGGAGGTTCATCTCACTTCGGGTCTGCACCCTTTCCAATTGGATTACTTTAATTATCTTAATGCTTATGCTTTGGAATTAACCTGTCAATTGCCAGATGGCTCGGTGCATGCAGCAGATCAATTTTTGGTCAGACCCGGCAGCGGTGTGGGTGTCGAATCCAATATGGTGGCTGGATTGAATGCGGCATATTACGAAGGCAGTTGGTTATATTTGCCGGACTTTTCGCTGCTTGAACCACTGAAAACGGTGACAACGACGAACCTCAATCCGATTATAGGGCCACAGGCTGAACTGTTCGGGATCCGTTTTAATGGCTTTTTCTCAGCTCCGATGGATGGGCTGTATTCGTTTAATCTGGCTTCTGACGATGGAAGTTTGCTTTTTTTGAACACGCCTGAAATCCCTTTGACTACCATCGGCCATGAAAGTGTGCCACCACCGGTCGTCTCATCATTACACGCGCCGATGACTGATTCCGAAGCATCCAAATGGATGAGTGTCGAAGGCCGAGTGGTTTTTATTTCCAAAACCGGCCGAGGATTGGGCATTGAGTTGCAATCCCTGCCAGATTCCATTTGGGTTGCAGTGGCAGACGGCAAAGAATTGAATCCGGTGCGCCTCCTGAATTCTCGAATCCGTGTTAGCGGAATCGGTCGAGCCGAAATGGCGCCCAACCGGGATCGGCTGCTTGGAGAATTATCAGTTGCAACCGCTGATGACATGACGATCCTAGCGGATTGGTCTCCGACGACAGATCCTTCGGGTGCCGCTCCCATGCTTCTGACGGTGGGTAAGATTCAAGGCCTATCGAAAGAGGAAGCCATGCGCTGTTTGCCGGTCAGGATTCAAGGTATCGTGACCAGCATCGCGCCGCCTAACTTCCACTACATTTCGGTTCAGGATGAAACTCGCGGCATTTTTGTTCGTCTAGCATCGTCCGTCAAATCATCGGCAGTTGTCGGCCAGCTTTGCGAGATAGCCGGTCACACCGATGCGGGAGATTTTGCTCCGATTGTTGTGGCCGAAAATGTTGACATCATTGCAAAGGGGCGGATGCCCTTGCCGACGCGTCCCACCTGGAAAGATTTAATTAACGGCAGCATGGATGTTCAATGGGTTGAGCTTCAAGGATTGGTCATGGCTATTCATAGTAACAATCTGGCGCTGCTACTCCCTGAAGGGGAGCTTAATGTTGAGGTTGGGAGTTATACAGATTCACAATTGAGGACGTTCGAAAGTGCCGTTATCCATCTTCAAGGTGTGCTCTTCGCGGCATGGAACACGAACCGGACGGTTCAGGTGGGTCATCTGGTGATGCGCAATGTAAAAATCGGTGTGGATATTCCGGCACCACACGATCCGTTTGATGTTCCTTTAAAGACTTGGAGCGAACTTTATCAATTCGACCCGCGCGCAACGCCATTCCAACGCGTGAAAGTTCACGGAACCGTAATTTACGCTGATTCAAGACGTGCATTCGTCATCGATAACAAGCGCGGCATTTGTATTTCCCCAGTCGAACCAAACAACGTGCAGGTTGGGGATGAAGTTGAGATCGTTGGCTATCCCGATATCAGCGACCCCGCCCCCCTCCTGCGGCAGGCGATACTGCGCAAAACCGGGCGGACCGTTCATCCCACTCCATTAATATTAGACGAGAGCGATTTGTTGCAAGATGGGCTTGATTCGACGTTGGTGCAAACCTCAGCAACGTTGATGGGAGTTTATTCTGACTTGGATTCGCGGGTTCTCGAAATGAATGCCAGCGGGCATTTGTTTCTGGCGCGTTTGCCAGACACCAAGCACTCTGCTGCGCTGCAGATTGGAAGTCAGTTGGCCCTTTCGGGTGTTTATATTGCAAAAAGCATGGCCTGGTCAGCAGGCAGTAAACCCAGCGGATTCGAGTTGCTCTTGAGTTCTGCTGCACAAGTGACCGTGTTGTCGCAACCACCGTGGTAGACGCCCCCGCGTTTGCTTCTGATGGTTGGACTGTTGCTGGCCATTATTGCTCTGTCAATGGTTTGGATTTCCCAGTTGCAACGGCGAGTGGAACAGCGCACGCGACAACTCCAAAATGAAACCCGCGGGCGCGAAACGGCTGAACGCGAACGGGCCTTGGAGGCCGAACGTTCGCGCATCGCGCGAGACCTGCACGACGACTTGGGTTCCAGCTTGACCGAAATCAGCGTGTTGGCGAGCAAGGGGCAACGATTGGGGAGGCTGGATGAGTTGACGACCCTGTTTCGTGGAATTGCCGATAAATCGCGCGAATTGGTAACCGCGTTGGATATTATCGTGTGGGCAGTGGATCCAAAGGATAATTCGCTGGAGTCGGTGGCTGATTATTTGAGCGACTTTGCCAGTGAGTATTTATCACATTCGGAAGTCGCCTGCCGATTCGATATCCCCATCGCGATGCCATCAATCGTGTTGGATGGCCGGTTGCGCCATGCTTTGCTCTTGGCGGTTAAAGAGACATTGAACAATATCGAACGCCACGCCCACGCCACCGAAGTGGAGTTTCGAATGACCTTTGCCGAGGACCGACTTGAAATTGTTATTTCGGATAATGGAAAAGGCTTCGATGCAAAAACCAAGCGTGGGGCAACGGCTTAAAGAACCTCTCGCTCCGACTATCCCGAACGCTTCGCGCAGGAGGCGCTGGGCCCCACAACAGCCAAGCCGTGCATCGCTCCTATGCCAAAGGTGCCGTGATGAAACTGCCGTCGCTCGAAGATTACGAGAAGCGGACGGCGGTGAAGGTTGAAGTGATGGCGTAAATCAAACGACCATGGGCTCCTGTGTCCGGCCTGCAAAGCCGGGCCGGACGCAGGGTGGCCGGGCGCTATATATGACGATTAACTTGACTCCGAATCAGGTCGTGATTTTTTTCTTTAACAGAGCCACACCCGAGAGGGCGAGGCCAAGCATCGTGACCGTGGCACCACCATCCGGAACCGCCGCACTGGTGCTCTGCCAAGTGAACGAACTTCCAGACAAACCAAAACCCAATTGCCAGACGCCAAAGGTGTTATCCGCTGAATTACCATCGGTAATCATCCCGGCACCAAGGAGGTTGAGTTGTGCCATCGTATCCAATGATTCCGTTTCCGTCGTCACCAGCAGTCGGTAAGTGGTGGAACCCACCAGCACCGACCACAACTGAATGCTGGGAATCAGATTATTGGCCGGATTGACCCCAATCGGTGAGGCAAACGTGGGCGAACCCGCACCCACAAACACTCCCGCAGTGGTGTTCACACTAATCGTATTAATGGTGAACGACGTTGCCGTTGTCAAATTGTCGGAGCTGCCGCCATTTTGTGTGTAGGTGCCGGTGAACCCAATGCTGCCATTGATGGGAACCGCCTGCACGCCCATGGTTCCAACCAAGACGACTGCAACCATACCCGCCCGTGTTATCCATTTTGTTTTCATGTTTTTTGATCCTTTGGTTTGTTGTTTTTGACTCGCGAATTTCCTTTCGGAAACATGGCTATTCTGCGACGTGGAACCGCTTTGGGCCATGGGGTGTTCACCCCATACGCTCTCATAATTCAGACCTGAAGGGAGTTTTGCGGCCACGCGTGAGGATTACCGGTTTTCCCGGTCTGTTCATAATGACGGGCAACACTTGTTACCATCAGATAAAAACATGATCACGAACCGAGCCAGCGCCCGCATATTGGAATTCTTAAAACGATTTCTGGCCCATGGCCATCTCCCGGAGGGGGAGAAACCCCGTGAAAATGAAAGCCACGGCCGCAGCGTGAACTGCCGCACGGTGCCCCGCTTTCTTTTCATTAAGCCCTTTCCAATACTGGACGACGCAGTCGGAAGCTCTGGCTAGCCATTTCGCGTCCCGCCGCAGTTCTTCCAGCGCCACCGCCGAGAAATACTTCACGCCGGTGGCCGGCGACCGCCCCAGCGGTTTCAAGAGCCCTTCCGCCATGAGAATGGTGATTTCGTGCGTGCCAAAACCGAGATACCAAGCGACCTCCTCGACTCGGATTCGCGCCGGCAAGGTCTTCAGATTGAGAAATTGTTCCTGGGCTGAGTTCATGCGGCACCGACCTTTCCATAATTGATTGAGTCCCCTGCTCCATTGGCTGTGTCCGCCACCCGGTGCAACGGCCTGAGCCCCGGCCCGTGGAACCATCCGTCCGCCCGCACCACGCCGCCCAAAATGAAAAGCTCGTGCGCGACAATTAACCTCGGCAAAATAAGTCCACCGGCGAGGCTGGTCGTCACGCCAGCCAGACCCAGGTGAACACGTCGGAGGCGGACAGGCAGTTCAGGCTCGGCGAGGCGCACCCTGCTGTTGACCCGCGTCGCCCCAAGTTCGGGGCTCGGCGCACGGAGGTCATTCAAGGGCTCGCTCATGCGAGGCCCCTTACTAAAACGGTAACATTTGTCAAATAAACTCCAAAAAGTTGACGTCAGCCTGAGCCTGTTGCAACTTGAATCGAAATCCATTCAGAATCGGCCGGCGAAAAATCAAAACAATCTCATTTGCGATGGCAATTCCGGTCGGCAGGTCAGCCAGATCGTGTTCGAATCGTGGCCACCACCGACGGAGATGAAACGAGATTGAGTGAGTCAAGCGGCTGATATCGAGCCAGCTCCCTCGAAGCCCCACGCCGTTAGCTTCGTGGCTGGAACTTAACTTAGATGGAACAATGCATCCGGCAGCTGCCGTCGATCATGAGCCGTTTCGATCCTTCAACCATTGCACCGGATCAAGGACGCTGCGTTCCCACTGGCCAAACCTTGCTCCAAGCAAGCCCCCACAAATCATCAATGCGCTTCAACTCGGTGTGGCCATCGGCAAAAGCAACATCTGACAAGCCGGGCAGAATGCCGGGACGGGGAGAACCTGGAATGCCTCTTGGCGCACTCGCCGGCCCTTTGCCTCCGTGACGAGCAATCGCGACACGTCCCAACCCGCTATTGTATCCATTGTAAAGATCCCACGTCCCGGCATCATTGTCGGTAGTCCCCATCGGACTGGGATTGGCCTCCGCAAAAATAGCATCAGCAAAATAGGGCGTCAGCGAGGGATTGTTGAATGCAGATTCCTTTTCAAAACCTTCACCGGCTTTATTGTAAGGATTGCCTGATTCAGTGTAGCCATTGATGCCATAGCCGGCTTGATACATGGTTCCCACGTAACCCCAACTGCCAGGGTTCCAACGGTAAGGATGGTCGGCCGTGCCCAGATCTCCATTGCCGCCGGTGTTACCACTGTTGTTGACCCCTTTGTTGAACGGGGCCCAGGCGCTATTGCCATTTGCATCCAACATCTCCGGCCCCGAAGGGCAACACCTCGAACTGCCTTTCAAATTGTAGTTAGTTTGCACTCTCGCCATCCACAGGGTTAATGTCGAGAAATTGTCCGCCGCATCAATCGGATCGTAATAACTGATCAATTTACCGCCTGAATCGCCCGCATACATATTCAACGCCAAGGTGAATTGCTTGCAGTTGCTGACGCAATTGATGTCCTTGGCCTTCTGCTTGGCGCGGGCCAGCGCCGGGAGCAGCATCGCCGCCAGAATTGCGATGATGGCGATGACCACCAGCAATTCAATGAGCGTGAACGCGTCGCTTGCGGACGCCTACTTCAATCCAGCTTGCCGGACCGTGGTTGCCAATTTCATAAGCGGATGGGTAACTTAAAGTTTTGCATTACATCCTTTAGCCAACATGAAATATAAACTTCATCCTTCAATCATGGCATCCCCTCTTTGCGGTATGCTGTCAGAGCAACTCCGGCCGGGAAAGCCGCTGTTTTCCCGGCCAGGTGGCAAACCGGCTTACGGATAAACCAGACGATAAAAATCCGTTGGTTTCGCGGGATCCACCGTGATGATCACCTGATTGGTCGCCGCCGAGCCGCTCACCGTGCCCCAATCGTTGGTGTTGCTGCTGACGCCCGACAGCAGATTGTTCGTCTGCGCCAGCAACCGCCAGCCCGTGTGATCCGCCGGCCACGCCAGCGTCAGTTGATTGCCGGAAATGCTGAAGCTGATGTTCGTCGGGTTTGGATTGACTGACGGCGGATTCGTGATGACTTGAATGGATCCGTTCAAGGTCAGCGAATTACTCCAGGATAGATTGGCGCCCAAGGTCGGGAGCGTGATGGAGGTGAAACTGCCCAAGTAATCCTGCGCGCTGAAGAGTTTGAACGTGTCGCCCGTCGTCAGCGTCCCGCTGAGATTGGTAACGCTCAAAACGCCTCCATAAACCACAGTGCTGATGCCAGCCACCGCCGAATTGGTCAGCGTGGTCTTGTTCAGGAACATGACAATGTTGCCACCCAAACCAAGGGTGTTGTTGACGATAAGTTTGCCGACCGTCGGGCCACCGCCGCCGGGTTGCAACACGGCACCTGCCTGCGTGACCACCGGTCCATTGATCGTGCCGCTGCCGCCGAGTGCTCCGCCGGATACCCTGACGGCATTGCCCACGGGCAGCGAGCCGTTCACCAAGACAGCGCCGCCATTGATGATAGTGCCGGCACTGTAAGTGTTCATGCCGGCCAAGGTCAGCGTATTGGCTGTGCTCACGCCGGTGATGGTCAGCGGAAACGCGCCGGATATGATGCCGCCAAGCGTCAAGCTGCCGCCGGTGAGACCGATGGTCGAGGCCGAGGCGAGTGTTATATTACCGTTTAGGATGTCGACCCCGGATAGGTTTTCCAAAGCCCCCACCCCGCCGACGCCCGAGCCGTTGAGCGTCAGACTTTCGCTGGCGTAGGTTCCGCCAAGATTCAACGACAACGTGCCGCCACCATTGACCGTGGTGCCACCGGCAGTGGTGCCAAGGGCGTTGGCGTGCGACGCAACCACCTTCACAAAAGGATTGATAGTCAGAGCTCCGCTAAAGGTGTTGTTCCCGCTCAAGATCAGCGTGCCGAAGGATGCAGGCGTGACATTGACACCGCACCGGACAGCGAACGCACCGCCGCCGCTGATGATGCTGGAAATGGTCGCGCTGTTGGCGGTTTCGGCGATGCCGTCGCCATTGTTGTCGCCGAAGACGTCCAAACTCATGCTTGAGTTTGCGATAATATTGTGGGCCACGTTAATTGCGGGCGCGTCGAAACGGAGTCCGCCATTGACGCTGGCCTGATCGAGCTTCAGCAGATTTGCCGCATTTCCCAGGCAGCCGTCGCCGGTGATGGCGAGCACCCCGCGGTCGCCATAAATGTTAGCCACAAAATTGTTCCCCTGGTTGGCCAGCCGCATGACGCCGGAACTGGCGCTGTCACCAAAATCCAACCAGTTGGTCAGGCCGACGTAGCCGCCGGAGATCTGGCCGGAGAGCGTGAAGACGCTGCTGCTGTCGCGGCCTTGCAGGCTCAAGTTTGTCACGCCCGTCGTGCCTGAAATCGGCAGGACGATGGCATTGGGAATCACGCCGCCGCCGGTGATGTTGAATTCCATCGCGCGCGCCGTGTTGGTCATCGCGTTGGTGGTCATCTGGCTCAAGTTAAGTATGACCGGGCCGGAACCAAGGCCATTGGAACTGGTCACCATGACTGCGGCATAACCGGACACGGCTGCGGCGAGACCCACGGTGACCGGGGCGTTGCTGATGACGACGCCGCCGGCAAAGGTGTTGGCGTTGCTGAACGTCAGGAAGCCGGGAATGGTTCCCACCGTGGTGCTGCCGCCGCCGATGCTGATGGCGCCAGGACCAGAAATCACACCGGAGAAGTTCTGCGCGGCACTGTTGTTGAACACATTAGTGCCCTGCAAAGTGATGGGACTCAACCAAAGCGGCGTGCCACTGCCCTGATTCAAGATCGTTGCGTTGGTCAGCACGATTGGCAGGCTGACCGCTTGACCGCCATAAATCCCCAAGCTTGCCCCCGGCAGGACATAGTTGGTGGTGGTCGCCGTCCAAGGATTCGTTTGACTAAAACCTTCATACCACATGAGGCCATTGGTAAGGGTGATACTAGCCACGTTGGTGATGATTTGCGGGCGCATGGACATGCCCGAACTGCCATTGTTAACGGTCAAATTATAACCGTTGCCGTTCAACACGGTGCCAGACTGTCCGCTACCCATGTCCCAACGACCGCTGCCGCCGATGGTCGTGTTGGTTGTAAGCGAAACGCTCGCCACGCTGGCGTTACCAGATATGCTGCCACCAGAGTCCACGAGGGCCCCGCTGCCATTGGGACCACTGCCGCCGAGGAGGAAGGAATAGTTGCGGGTCGTGCTGCCACCGAAACCAGCGAAGTCAAACTGCGCACCGTTCGTCACGATAACACTGGCATTTTGCGGCAACGCACTATTGTTCCCCTCGGCGAGCACACCAGCGTTCACGACTACCGGGCCGGTGAAGGTATTGGCCGTGCTCAAAGTCAAGGTATTGGTGTTGTTCTTGGTAATTCCAGTATTGCCGGCAATCGCACCACCGCCGGTAATAGTGTAGTTATTAGTGCTGTCCACCGTGATGGCCGCCGGCGTGACGGTCACGCCGAGATTGACGGTGGTGTTCACGCTGGTGTCGTCAAACTTCACCGTGTCGTTTTGATAAAAAATGTTACCGCCGGAACCGTCAAACCAGTTGGTCGAGGTTGCCACATCCCAGGTGGCTGAAACCACAGGATCAGTGCCGGTCCAGATCAGGTTCGAGGCCGAACCGCTGAAGATCACGACAATCGAGTTGCCCATCTGGCTGTAAGTGGCCATATAGCGGCTGGGGCTGTTGGTAAAAGCGATGGCCGCCGTCCCGCTAATGCTGCCGCACTGGATGAGGGTGTAAGGTGTGCCGAGCGCCGGAGCACCACTGAGGAAGTTGAAGTTCACCGGAGTCGCCGGCGAGCCGCTGGCTAGCGTCAGGTTGCCGTTGACTTGGATGAGATCATTGCCGCTGCCGGAGTTATTGGAGAGGTCAATGTTCAGACTGCCATTGCCGCCCAAGGTCAGGTTGTTATTGATGGTGAGTGTGCCCGCCGTGCCGTTGCCGCCGGGCTGAATCACCGTGCCGGAAGCGTCGGAAACGCTGCCATTCACCGTGCCGCTGCCGCCGAGGGTCTGGCCGCTGATCAATGTCAACCCACCCGTAACAGCTGATACGTCAAAGGTCGCACCGCTGGCGATGTTGAAACCGACATTTCCGCTGGCCGCAATCGAGGCGGATGCCCCCAGCCTCAAAGTGCCGTTCGCAATAGTGGTTGGCCCGGTATAAGTGTTTGCCCCATCCAGTTCCAAGGTGCCAGGACCAGTCTTGGTCAAGCTGCCGCCCAAAGTGGTGTTCGCCGGGGAATGCAAGAAGGTCGTGCTAGAGCCACCCCCGACAATCAGATCCGAATTTGCGTTTCCGGTGGCATCAGCCACATCAAACGTCGTGCCGCCAGATTGCAAATCATAAGCTGGAGAGGATCCGGCACCCAGCATATAGGATGGCGACGTTCCACGAACCGTCACGATGCTTGGCAGTTGCCACGTTTCGTAGTTGCCATCCGAGCTGTTGGTTCCCGTCATTGTCGAGTTGGCGAGATAGAGCGAACCGGCGCTGGGGTTCATACTGATGTAACGGTTGCAAATCCAAGTGCTGTTGTTGAGCACGACGTTGCCGTTGTAGCCGTTGAGCACATTGTTGATAGTCGTCACAAAAACTGCGCCGGTGTTGCCGACAATGCTGCGACCGAAGACGCCCTGGCTGCCGAACGGAGTGTTTTGCGTGCCGCTGGAAATAGTGCCGCCGTTATTGGTCAAATTGCCCGTCCAATTGGGGCTAGCCGTGGGTAAGGCCAGGGTCCACAAACCCGGCGTCTGGGTGAAGGTCACGTTCAACGGCTGAGTGCCACCGTCGGCAAAGGTGCCATTGTAAGTTGTGCTGCCGAGAACCGGCGCGAGCGTTATGGTCGCCGCCGAATTTGTGCTGCCGTTTTGGACGGACGAACTGCTGCTCAAGTTCAGGAAGGGACTGAACGATTTGCTGAATCCATTCAACCACAGCGTGCCGCCGTTCATGGTGAGTGGGATATTATTCGGAATGGCGTTGTTGTTGCCCGCGATGGTCTTTGAACCGGCAGTGCCGATGCTCACACGCAGGGCATTGTAAGTGTTGGCTGATGACGGTGACAGCACGAGCGCCGCGCCCGCATTGCCGCCATAGGTTTCCAGTTCGTAATTGCCGCCAATGGTGCCGGTAATAATATTCGTCGTGGCATTGTTCACACCGAAACGGGTGTTGGCCACAAGCGTGATCGGTCCGGACCAAGTGCCGCCGTTCTCCATGCGCAATGCACCAAGTCCGTCTTGCCAGCCGGTGCCAGCGAGCACGAGCGGGATGTTATAGATGGAGCTGACCGGCGTGGCGACTGCATAAACCTGGCTGCCCGGACCAACCGCGATGGTGGAGGGACTGCCAAAGCTTTGCGCGCCGGCTCCACTCTGGATGCGGGCGTAGTTCAGCGTGACCGGACCAGTGAAGGTGTTGGTGGCATTCAGCGAGTAGGCACTCTGGGCGGTGTTACCGGTGCCAAGGAAATTGAAGTTGCCGCCGCCGGTGTAAGGTGTGGCCACCGCGATGCTGCTCAAGCGATAGAAATTAACCGTGCCGTTGTTGGTGACCATGCCGTTACCCAGGCTGCCGGAATCGCCCAGCGCGCCGTTGCCCAATTGGACGGTGCCGCCAGAACTGATCGTTGAGCCGCCATAATGGTTTTGCGTGGCGGTGATGAGCAGTGTGCCGCTGCCGGCCTGCGTCAGCGTGCCCGGACCGTTAATGACACCATTAAAATTAACCGTGTCTGAACGGTTGAACACCAGCGAGCCATAATCAGCCACTGTGCCGCCGGTGAGGTAACCCGACGTGGCGCCATTGCCGACTTGCAGCGTGCCGCCGGCAATGGTGGTGATGCCGGTGTAGGCATTGCTGTTCAGCAAGGTCAGCCTGCCGGAACCGTTCTTGGTCAAACCGGTCAGGCCGGAAATGGAGTTGCCAGTAAAGGCATAGTTGCCGGACGCATTGACAGTGACATTGGCCGGCGTCACCGGGGTGGCCAGGTTCACATTTGATTTGGTGATGCCGGTATCGTCAAAAATCACCGCGTCGGACTGGTAATATTTGTCCGCTGCTCCCGCGTTCAGCCAGTTGGCGTCGGTATTGACATTCCAGTTGGTGCTGGCGCCGCCCTGCCAGACGAGACTGGCGTTCGCACCGCTGAAGCTGACTTGAATGCGATTAGGATTGCTTTCATCAACCGTTGCCGCGTAACGGGTCAAACCCGCCGGGGCAAGGACCAGGTGGCCGGTGCGCGCGAGAAGATTACTAACCACGGTGTAAGCACCGCCCGTGTAAGGTGTGCCGCCAAGAAAGTTCATGAACAAGGGCGTGGTGGTATCCAAGTTCAAAACACCTTTGATATAAAGCAGGTCGCTGGTGGCGGCGGTGGAAGATGCGTCAATAACCACATTGCCGCCGGTGTTGACCGTGACGTTGCTGGCCGTCAGCGTGCCGGTGGCGAAGGTCGAGCCCGCCGATAGATTCGCCCCCGATTGCACAACCACCGGGCCGACAACGATGCCGGAGCCTTGCAACGTGCCGGCGGCGACCGTCGCGGTTCCGGTGAAAGAGTTAGTAGCGTTCAGGTTGAGATAACCAGCACCCTGCTTGGTGATGCCGCCATTGCCTGAGAGAATGCCCGAAAGCGTTATCGTGCTGTTGGAACTGTCGAAGGTGGGAGTGCCATTGGTCAATCGCAGGTTCATGACCGAAGACCAGCCGGCGGTAATCAAGGTTGACGGAACCAGCGTGCCGATAGTGCCGCCGCTTAATAAGATGGTCGGCAGCACGGCGTTGGTCTGCGTGGCGCCACCGATGCCGCCCGTGCCAATGTTGAGCAAGCCACCGGTCATCGTGAAGGTGCTGTTGGTGCCATTTAAAGCACTGGAAATTCCGTTATCATCAACGCTCAAGGTTCGGCAATTGACCGTGCCATTCGCCAGCGTCATCAGGCCGCGACCATCCCAACCGACCGCCAAATCATTATTAGGCACATTGAGCACGCCACCATTCATCGTGTAAAATGAAACTTCCGAGTCCCAGTGGCCGATGCGTAGATTGTTGCCGACATTGATCGTGCCTCCGTTCTGGACCACCACTCCGAAATTGCCCGCCGCGTTGGGATTGCCCAGCAGGAAGTTAAGACCAATATTGATCACCGCGCCCGGATTGACGGTCATAAAGCCAGCCGCGCTTTGACCGATGGAAAGGCTGCCCTGCGGCAGCAAATTGATGCTGCCTGAACCATCCACCGTCATGCCGCCCGCGCCGCGCACATTGACGTCACCATTGCCATACTCCAGCGTGTTGCCAGCGCTCGTGATATAGTTTTTGTTAGTGAACGCATCGGAACGGTAAAGGTTCAAGGTAGAATAATTGGTGATGTTGCCGGCCACGCTGGAACCAGCGGTGTTGTTGCCAATCTGCGTGGTGCCATTGAGGGCGACCAGTCCGCCGGTGAAAGTATTGGTGCCGGTCAAGGTCAGCGTGGCCGCCGGCATGAAGGAAACCACGGTGCCGGTGCCGCTCATATTACCCGCGTAAGTCGTGCTGGCGTTCTCGAAGAAAGTGACCTTGGTGTTGTTGTTCAGGGAACCGCTTCCCAATGCCCCGGTGGCACCGCCGTTACCGACGTTGACCACACCGCTGCCGTTCAAACTGCCGCCGCCGGTGAAATCATTGCCGGTAAGCAGCGTCAGGTTGCCGGAGTTGCTTTTCACCAGCTTGCCACCGCCGGTGATCTTACCACTGCCGTTGAACACATAATCCTTGGTGGCATTGACGGTCACAATCGTTGACTGGACGGCGGCGGCGAGGTTGATTGGCGTGTTGTTAGAGCCGATATCGCTGAACGTGGCATTATCACCTTGCAGAAAGACATCCTTGTTCGGCGCACCGTTGAACCAGTTGGTCGTGGTCGCCACGTCCCAGACATTAGTAGAGCCGTCGCCTTTCCAGACAAGATTGCCAGGCGTGCCGGTCACTATAACCTTAATGGCTCCAGCAGTCGTATCGTTGGTGAATGTGTAAACATAGCGGGATGCCGCCGCCGTCAAGAACTGCGACGGATCACCCGAGAAACCATTACCATACTTGATCAAGGTATAAGCGCCGCCGACTTGAGGCGTGCCATTGAGAAACGAAATGTTCACCGTGTTGGTTACCCCCGCATTGGCGCTGAAATTGGTGACAATTAGCAAATCATTGGTGCCGCCACCAATGCCAATGGTGTTGGCCAGATCAAAGTTCAACACCAATCCATTTCCGGACAGACTCAATCCGCCCATTGTCAGCGTGCCAGCGGCGTTATTCCCGCCCGGAGAGAGCACCGCGCCCGTCACTCCGGAATTTTGATCATTCAGCGTGCCGATAACTGTGCCCACGCCTGTCAGCATTGAATTGGTGTTCAACGAAAAGGAATTGCCGGAAATATCAAACACCGCGTTGCTGGCGACCGTGATGACAGTGGACCAAAGAGTTCCCGTGAGCACAACTGTGCCGCCGGCGATCGTGAATGTGCCCGTCTGCGTGTTCTGCCCCGAAAGAGTCGTGATGCCGTTGCGCACAACTGTGATGTTACCCGCACCCAGAATTACACCACTGATAGCCAGGTCACTAGCCGCCGCGCCGCGCGCCACATCCAACGTCAGATTCACTCCCGCACCGATGGTGTTCAAGGGACTGCTAATCGTGGAACCGGCCACTGAATTGGTCACATACCAGGTCCACCCCCCACTGCTACCCGCGGAGCCAACGCGCAACTCGCCGCCGCTGGTGTTCGGACTGGGGCCGGGTTCAATCGTGCCGTCCCACATGGTCAAATTCTGTTTGTAATCTTCGTCGTTCAACTCCCAAATTCCCCGGTTAATGAACACCGACGTTCCGCCGCCGATGGCATGAGTCCCGTCACCCAAGACCGTTCCGTTCGTGTTGATGGTGATCAGGGAAGGAGTCTCGGCGCCGCCAAAGTTAAGATTGCCCTTCGTGCTAAAGGTGATGGTTCCGGCATTGGCAAAGATGCCGCCGGTCAATGGCTGCCGGTTGGTAATGGTCAACGTGCCGGAACCCTCCATGATCAGGCTGCCGGCTCCAGTAATCGCACCCTGCAACAGAAAATCTCCCGCATCCGTAAACGTGAGCGCGTTGCCGTTGTTGGTGATCGTGGCGGCCAGACCCACGCCCGCGCCGAGCACCAAGGTGCCCGACTGCGAGGAAAAGGATTGCGGTGCGCCCAAGGTCAAATTGACGCCGACCGTATTCCCGTCAAATGAATTGGTGATGCCGCCCGTGAGCGTAATTGGATTGCCGGTGATGCTGTAGCCGCTGCCGTTCAGCCAGAGCCAGCCCAGCGATAGGCCCGTAATGTCGTTAACACTGCTCAACTGGGTGGTGCCGGAAAAAATGGTGTCGTCGCCGTTGACCGGCACTGCATCCCAGTTGCCGGTGTCGCTCCAGTTCGCCGTGGCTCCGTTGCCTGACCAAGTGTCATCCGCCGCCTGCACATCAACTGACAAGCTGAACAGGATGGCTGCAACTGCGAGCAAGCGTGCCGGCAACTCATGGTTGGAATTAGTGTTCATGTGGCTTTATTTTCAGGTGGTGTTTAAGTGGTGAATTTGGATGCGTGGCAGCTACACACTTGGCTCCGCTCCCGTGCGTGACAGATGAATAGCTGCTAAATTAGGTTGAAACGGCTTGAAACATTTGCATCACTTACGATATATATTATCAACCCCCATACCATCCAGCCATACCACATTAGGGGGAGCAGTTAGCAATGCCGAAGTTCAAAATCGGTGATGGACGCTGGAAGTTGGTAACTCCTTCTGTTAATCGGGGATGCGGCGAACGCCAATGCGGTAGGCTGAGCCGAGGTGTCTGATATCAATAGCCTTCTGTTTTTTCGTGAAACGCTCACTTTATCACCCACTCGTTGTGCAAGATAACCCTGAAGTGGCTGCCAGGATCGCGCCGAGGCACTCGTAGGTGTGAAAACCATGATCTGGTTGCCGCTGGAAATATAAGCCCGACGCTCGGAGCTGTCCGCAATCACATAATCAATCCTGCCCGGCCCTAGGGCTCAGCCGCCGAAACGGTCTGGAATGGAATGCAGCGTAGCCCACGTCAAGCGCGATTGCCACCGCGCTCCGCTTCAGGCCCATTTGGAGTGCCCAGACTGGCCGGGTAAATCTATTCCTGCGGACCGCCCGATTTCCACGCGTCTTTCAGCCTGAGGATCTCCCGATGGCGATGGCATCCTCGTCCATGCACTGCTCGTGCGCGTCAAATTCCCATTCGCAGACTCCCTGAATCTCAAACGCCTGCTCGATCTGGGGCTTGGCCGGCATTTGCTTATTCAGATTGATGCCGTTACGCACCATGAAGACCGTGCCGTTGCCACGGTCAATCCGGCCGCGCGGAAAGGCGTAGTATAGCCCGTGCAATTGTCCTTCCAACCGCGCCACAAAGGACTGCTTGAAATCAGGCGTGGCATAGGCTTCCGCCCAGGCACGAGCCAGAAAGGGCGCGACCTGACTCTGCCAGAACTCCACATGGTGGATCTGTGGGCTGTCCGGTAACATAAGGGTAGGAGAACAGTTGCCATGCCTTTGGCGTTTGGATGATGTAGTAAATCCCTTCGCTTGGGGTGCGGACTTGGGGCGGCGCACTGCCCTTCTCAAGGCAGCGTAGCACATTTTCAGGATCGGTTGGCGAGTCGGCGGCGACACTGGGGCGGGAACGCTTGGCGACCAGATTGCGGCCGGTGCTGTAAATCAGCAAGGGGCCCGGCGGTTGTTCGTTGTCGTATTGGTGCGTGGTGTGTTCATAATCATGGTCTCTACCCTACGGGGGAACGGGTAAGCTGATTGGTGTTGGCGGCGTAGCGAGGGATTTTGTGTTGCGGCGCGAGCCGGGGAGCGTCATCCAGCCACTGTGAATTTCGTCGCCACGCCGGCTAGCTTGATCTCCGGTGTCCGGCCTATGACGCGTTGCAGTGGTAATTCATGTTACCGCCAGAGCCTCGCGCGACAGCCGGCGGGAGACGGTGGCCTAGGAAATGTTCTCTGGCGCTTGCATTCGCGCGGCGTGGCTTTAGTTTGAAACGAGTCCGCATGAAACCGTTTGCCATCACCTTGATTTTGCTGCTGTCCGTGCTACGCCTGCCGGCCGAACGCATCAACCAGGAGGGCCGCATTCTCGGCGCGCTGCCGGTGGTGACGAATGCCATTTTGTTTAACACGAACAACGCGGACGCCGTGGTGTCGGCCATGCAGATTTTTCCGGTGACGAATCCTTGGAACGAGTGCATCTCCAATCGTCCGGTGCTGGCGAACTCGGACGCGATGCTGGCGCAGATGATGTTCGATTTCACGAACGGCCTCTCGGGTTCCAGCATCGCCTCGCACCTGAAGCTGCACGTGAATTGGGAGATGAATTATGTGCTGGTGCCGGACAGCCAGTTGCTGGTGTCGAATCAGTTTGTATTGTATCCCGATGATTCAGATTTGAACAGCGGCATTTATCCATATGGCCTTTATCCCATCCCGACGAATCAGCCGATTGAAGAATGGCCGCTGGGTTTGATCGCCAACGGCACACCGCAGACGTTGCTGCAATGGCAGACGAACAATGACGGCAGCGACCGGCATTCCATCATGGTGCAGCCGGGCAAAGGAATCATTTACGAAACGTGGAACGCCTTGCTCGTAGGCACGAACTGGCAGGCGGCGAACGGCGCGATTTTCAATCTGAACACAAACGGCCTGCGCCCGGCGGGATTGACCTCCGGCGACGCGGCGGGCCTGCCGATGTTTCCCGCGCTCGTGCGCTACGACGAGGCGGAGCGCGGCAGGGTGGAACACGCGCTGCGCATCACGGTAAAAAAATCGCGTTACAACAATTATATTTATCCGGCCACGCATTTTGCCGCGCCGGCGGCCAACACGAGCACGAACCTGCCCAGCATGGGCCAACGGCTGCGGTTGAAGGCGGCGTTTGTCATCCCGGCCGGCTGGACGAAGGAGGAAAAGGCCGTGGCGCTGGCGTTGAAAAAATACGGCGCGCTCGTGGCGGACAACGGCAGCATCGCGGGAATTTCCGTGGCCCCGGACGACCGCTGGCCGAATGGCGGGAATTGTTTCAGCGATTTGTTGAGCCTGGTCATCACGAACTTCGAGGTCATCCAGACAACGGGCACAAACGAAGGACCGCGTTCGGCGGGCGCACCCGTGGCAAACGCGGGACCGGACCAGACGGTGGTGTTCGGCCAGGCAGCACTACTGGCAGGCACGGTGACTTTCGCAAACCCCGCGCCGGTCAACCAATGGCTGGAGTATTCCGGGCCGGGCACGGTGACGTTTGGCAACGCGGCGCTGACCAACACGACGGCGAATTTCAGCGCGCCGGGGACTTACACGCTGGAGCTGGGCGCAAACGACGGCGTTCACGCCGTGACGTATGGCGCGGTGGTGATCACCGTGACGAATGTCATCACTTTGTCCATCGCGCGTGCGGGCATGAACGTGAACGTGAACTGGATTGGCGGCGTGGCCCCTTACGTCGTCCAACGCGCGGGCGCGCTGCCCCCAACGTGGAGCGACATCGTGACCACGAGCTTCAACAGCACGAATCTGCCGATGACTAACACGTCAGGCTTTTTCCAGGTCAGAGGGCAGTGAGCTGCTGGGACCGGCGCATCTGGTAGCATCACTTTTCCATAAAAATAGCCTGCCCTGACAACTGGATGCCGCTCGAAGATGTGGCGATGGTCGAGCCAAAGACTGCGTGACTGCCACTGAAGGCGGTGCCGCTGGCCACGCCAATGGACTCGCTACCGGGATTAACGCCACCAAGCAGGATGCCGTTAGCACCAATCTCTGCGGCCTATGCCTTCAACATATTCACGGCGGCGGCCATGTTGCGCTGCCTCATGCCCGGCGTGGTGGGATTCACGATGCCGACGATTTCAAACTTCGCAGGCGCGACTTGATAAATCGTGACTTGATCCGGTTTGATTTTAGGGTGCGCGGCCCCAGTGACAATGTGTGTGCCGGTGGCGCAACCGGTTAATATAGCGGCGCACCCAATGATAATTAATAGTTTCATTTTTTGGTTGAGTTAGAATGCAAGTTCAGTCTCGAAAAAACAACCTTCCATCTTTTCGATGACTTCACGATAGAGAGAAATTTTCCCAAAATTGATGCTGCTGCCGTCGGACATCACGACACTCGGATTGCCGATGGTGTTATAGCCGATGCCGAAACTCGATGAGTTTGGATTGTTTTTTTGAAACCATTCTCCAAACTGGCTGCTCTTACTCGCCATCTGTTTGAATAACAGTCGCGCCAGTTCCCGGTATCTTGCTATAAACTGGTCGTTTGGATTCAATCTGTTGCTTGGATAATATGTCTCCCAACGACACTCAAAAACGGCAAGCAAAGCAATCGCTTCTACATCATATGGTTTGTTCAAACAGCTGAAGAAAGTCGCCAGCTCTGCAACCACCTGCGGGTTGTTTCCCAGATAGGATTCGATAGTGCAACCAAGTGTTCTAAATTGTTCTACCCACGCTCTGGCGAGATGCGCGCATCTCGGTTGTTGTGGATGATCTTTTTCAGAACAACGCACAATCCATAAGAAGTTCTCAATGTATTGCTCGCCCCATGCATCTTTGCTCACCAAGCCAGCTAACGCTTTAAAAAAGCCCATGTTTTCAGTATTTCCGGAGTGTTGGTTTTATAGTAAGAAAGAGGCGCGGACCCGTCACGCCAGCTAGAGGCACCGCGAAGCGCCTTATCCAGAAACGCGCCGAGCCGCGCCCGATGGGGCGCGGTTCAGACGGTTCTGGACACAGGGGAAAATTCGCGGTTTTCTAGCTGTCCAATCCGACTTAGTTAAAATGTCAGCCCACATGAGCCCACATGAGCCACCCGACCGGGAATCGAGTCAACGTGAATCTGTTGACTCATCCCGGGTGCTTAATGGACGTATTTTTTGGTCGTCTTTGCGCTGGCGTGGCCGAGCAGTTGTTTGATTTCCGCCAGGGACAGCACGCTCGCCAGCTTCGCGGTCAGCGCCGCTTTGTCCGCCCCTTTTGTGCTTCTCGGTCGCCGCCGCATGGCGCAGGCTATGAAAGCTCTTGCCCATGATGCCAAGGCGCTGACACATGCGGCTGAATGTGATGGACAATCGCACGCCTTCTGCGTCCACGTCTTTGATGCACAACAAAACATCTTCCTCGTCGGCCCAGGCGACGGCGGAGAAGTCGGAGACTGGCATGATGGGACACGCCAGGGAATTAACTTCGGCCAGTGCGGACTCGATGGTTGCCAACGCTTCGGGCTGAATGATGTAGATGCCGGCGTCCACGAGTTCACGGAGCAACATGCGGGACGCCTTCTCGGTCGTCAATGTGAGCGGCGCGCAATCATTTATCTTGAGCAGTTTGGCGATTTGCTCCTTGCTCAACTTGAGTTTGACGACGCCGCGCTGGGACAGATAGGTGCGCAGCTTGCCGGTGTCGTCAAGATAGATGTTGAAGTCGGGCCGGCTGATACGCTCTTCCTCAATGATCTCGGTGATTTTATTCCAAGTCTGAAACAGGTAAGACTGTGGAGTGAATCGGTCTTGCTCCGGGCGTTTCCAACACACAACGCCAATCTCGGTGGTATCGCGCATGTTGGCCCACCATTCCGACGCCATGACGGTATCGTAATGAAACACCCAGGGATGCGCCTTGATGCCGAGTTTCTCAATGGTGGCGCGGCCAGCAATGAAGTAGCGTAGTTGCCATGCTCGACTGCAAAGCGCCAGGTGGCGAGAGTTGAATCAATCCATGAGCCGTCCGGCAGCTTCCATTTTCTGCCGAACGGAACATTGGCATTGATGCAAACCCAGCGCAGCTCCGGGTAAAGGTCGGCCACAAGCTCGAACACTTTCTGGCAGTTGGCCGTGATGAGTTGGACGCCTTGAAGATAGTTGATTCTGGAATCCAGCTCGCAACCGAAGCGCATGATGCCATACTGGCCCGGCAACCTGATGAGCGCCCCCTGCCCGCATTGCGGATCGAGGATGGTGACCGGCGACCTTGCCGGCAGCAGGGTCTGATATTTTTCAGCAATGTTTTCGGGCGTGAAGTATTGAGCCATCCCGCCATTGGCGGCGTTCTGGTCCGCGTCAAAACTTTCTTGCAGATTCTCCAGGCTGAGGCCGGAACGAGCTTGCTTTAGTAAGGTTAGCATAGAGATATATTTGATTCTTTGCGGGGCAGCCGGCTGGCAGGTCAGATGATGAGCGGCTGCTGTTGCTCGGCCGTTTGTTGGTCGGCTGCCGACTGCGCTTTCCGCGCAGTGACACGGTCCCCGTCCGTTGCAGTTTGCACGACAAGCGCAAAGGCTTCTGGCTCGCCGAAGTTGATTTCAAGGGTGGGACTGGCGCGGAGCGCGCGACGTTTTGTGGCGGTGACTCTCATAATTGATTGGTGCGGCGGTGGGCTGGGTTCCGTAGGTGATAGGTGTTAACGGTGCCGGCGATAAGACTTTGAGCCCCTGGGGTTGACTGAACTGGAGATGCTGAACGATTATTGGACTGGCATGAACACGCAACACTCGATGGTCGCGCTAATACGGCAGTCCTCTTCAGCCGGCCGGCAGGTTTCGAAGACCAGAAGGAGTGCTTTTAGTTTTCATAGGCAGAGTAGAGTCGCCCGACACCGGGTCTCTGCCATCTTATTCTATCGTGATAAGCACCCCCATATCTTACTGGTCGGTCTTGTAAATGTCATCTCTTGCGTTTTCGGAAACATTCTGAACTACCATTGCTGGCGACATAGTCACACTTAGTTGCTGGCGAGTGATTTTGACTCTCTTGCCTTCCGGGGTATCGTATTCGTTTGTCGTGCCTGATGTGGGAACGATGTAGTTCACAAGAATGAACTATTTGCCAACGGGCGGCGTCACTCTTCTCATGTCGCCAAATATCAACTCGGATGATGCCATATTCGGATACTTTGCGGCAATGGACGCAAGCGCGATGGTTTTAATACTAGCCTCTTCTACCGCTTCAATTGGCAGACTGCTTTGAGATTTATGGCAGCCTGTCAAGCCTGCCAACATGCAAGCTCCGATTAGTAATGGTGTGATTTTCATGGTAGTCACGATGCCTAACTAGGTGTTTAACCTGCGTCATTTGGAATCATCAATTTTGTGCGCCGCCTGCCACTCTTTGCGCTCAGCAATCGTGCCGACCAATAAAGTCACAAGTGCGCCAACAAGCGATAACTCACCAATCCCAACAATCCAAGCTCTGCCTGTCTGGCCAATGATCCAAGAAAGTATAAAACAGAAACCGGCGAGACAGATAAATTGCTTCTGCAATCGCGAAGGCTTCGGCGTGGCGAAGCGAAACTCTGTGCCGTTGCTGATTTTCATAATGGTATGGTGTTTTGGTTTGGTTGTGTGGTCAAGTGGCCTAAACAGTATGGCTGGCGATGAAAGTGAAAAAGCTGCCTGCTCTCCGAGAGCGTGGATTGTGCTGCGACGTGAACTGCGGAACTGGTTCCGGCGACTTTAGTCGGCATGGCTCGAAAGTGGCAGCTCATGAATAAACTCCTCCGGTGCGCAAGGCGATACCACCACTTGGCGGTTGTCAAAGCACAGGAGCACTTTGTGGTTTGGATCGGTGACAAAAACACGGAAAAAACCCCGACCCGGAACGTAACTCCAGCCGGTAAAGGAAAAGAAGCCCCCGTTGCCAATGCGGATTCCCCGCCAGGAAAGGCTTCTTGGTAGCATTTGCGCCGATTGCAAGCCCGCCAACGGCAGCCGCGTCACCCACAAAAGTCGATGCACCAGGATTGCATCCGGGGTTACTGTATAGCCCCGGATGCTGAAAAGCGCACATCCCACCGTAAGCCCCACGAGGGCGAGGCTGAGCCACTGATTGCCATGCAGCAATGTGTTAGCCGCGCCTCCCAGGCACAAAAGTGTCATAAGTAGCGAGATGCTCACCAACCAGCCGCCCCAAGGTGCTTTGTAGTATTTCATAGTTTTATCCTTTGTGAGGGGGATGCCGCCTAATTAGGTATTCGATCGCATTTTGCGTTTAAGCACTGAAAGCATGATTGGGTTTAGTTCACGCTTTGTGGGTTGTCAACGATGATTTAGCCACGCTCCACCTGAGACGTGGCGACCGGGCAGTCAGGGTGGCTGGCCGAATTGAAGCTTGTTGCAGGAGGCTTTTCGAATGCTTCGCTCACGCCAGCACCGCCTCTCGCTCGACTGGCGCATCCCAAACCCCTTCCGCCGACAGCGCCACCATCTCCGCCGCCCGCACGTTGCCGTTGCGATTGCAGCCAGTTGGCGATCAGCTCCAGCGGGATGGGTTCAAAGTTTTGGATTTTTTGCCCGGCTCTGGAGTTGCTCCGGCAGCTCGTTGATCGGCTTGTTTGTCGTCATCAAGAACACGGTCTTGATGGGCAGGTTGTCGAGGTAGGTCCGCAGCTCGTTGTGCGCCGCCGGACTCGCGGCGTCAATCTCGTCCACGATTTGCACGCGCATCCCGAACATGGGCCAGAATTTTCCGTGGAAGGACCACTCCCGGACACGCTCCACGCTCATGGACTGTCCGTTGATGGCCTCGATGCCAAGCTGATGATTGACCAGTGCGCGGCCAAACATCATGGCGATAGCACTTTTACCCAGTCCGGGCGCACCCGTGAACAGGTAACGTCGGTGCATGACCGGGCAATGCTCGTCTTGCAGCTTGGGGATTTGCGCGCACAAGAGCATGGCGATCTTGCTGGATTTGCCGATGAAGTCAGATGGTTTCATGTGGTTCGGTCAGGCGAATAACGCCGACGCCTCGGCCAGTTCTTCGGAACTGAACGGGGCGGCGTTGTCGCCCGAATTATTAGTTGAGGTTGATTTGCTGGCGAACTTGCTCCGGCGCTTGAAGGGGATCGGTTTGGTGCAACTGTGACTCCAATACGACACGTTGCCACTGGGCAGCGTGTGGCCACGTTTGGCGAATCTGAATCCGTATTCAACGATGGTGTCACGGACGGTTTGGTTGTGCTCGCCGCGCAGGTCGCAGCAGAGCCAAAACCAGTCTCTTCCCGCCTCGACGGCGGCATGAAGTGTTGGGTGGTTCGCGTGAAGCCACGCCAGCACTTCGATCATGGGGAGTTTGTCTTTCATAGAAATTTGGTGACGTTGACGCTCACTTGGCCGCGTAGTTTTTATCCCTTTCGTCTTGACCTAAAAACGCATAAACATGTCCTAGAATGCAATAGCGACTGGCTCCCGGCTGTGTGAAATGATCACATATAGTTCCAAAAGTAGAATTCCATTTGAATCCAACAACTGCGGCGAATTGTCTTGAGGCCGGGCCGTCGCCGGGCGATTTCGGCGTGCGGTTGCCGGACCACCGGCATGTCACATGGGTAGAACACCTCATAGAATCTGCAAAGTTTGACGTTCTAATAATATGAGGCTCAACAAAAATGACACCTTGCCAGCCGGCCAGCCGGCCAGTCCGCCGATTCAACCTGAATTGAATCCCCGCCAGCGCATCCTGGTGGTGGAGGACGATGCCGCCATCCGCCTGCTTAACACCGAAATATTAACCATGTCCTGCTATGAGATGGACGCCGCCGAAGATGGCGCTGCCGCCTAGGACGCGCTGCAATTGAATCAGTATGATCTCATCGTTACGGACAACAATATGCCGAAGGTGACTGGCGTTGAGCTGATCCAGAAACTCCAAGCCGTCCATCCGGAATGGCCTGTCATCATGGTCACGGGAGTCGTGCCGGACGAGCAGTTTGCCCGGAGCACCTCACTCCAGCCGGCCGTAGTGCTGCTCAAGCCCTATTCCTTCGACGAATTGCTGGAAGCAGTGAAATCGGTTCTGCGGACGTTCAATGAAGGTAGTGGGGCAAACGTGCAGCCGTCAAACCCGCAATTCCGGCCGCAGAGGAATCGCTTTCACCTATGAGCTTTCGGCTGTCTGGTGGCGGCGAAGTCGCGAGCAGGGTGTCGTGGATGCAGCTTTGCTGTTGATTTGTTTATCGGCTAATTCACGCATACTCGCTCGGTGAAATTGGCTCATTAAGCATTCCGAGTTATGGATTGGAGAGCCGGAAGAAGCGGTTGCCTGACGCCAACGAGTTAGTGGCGGTTTGGGTGCTGCCGTCATTGCCGATGGGACCGCTAAAGCCAGTCCAGCCGCTCGTGGCCAAGCTGGTGCTTTGTTTCAACGACCAGTTCACCCAGATG